>CAXIDO010000085.1:0-7760 GCA_964022745.1 uncultured Methyloligella sp.
AGAGCCAATAAAAAACTCATGGCAAGCTTGCTCTCAATTGGACAAGATCAAAAACGAAGTTTAAAAGAGCTCAAACCTCTACCTAAAAACCCTGTTACGGAACCTGACCTAAAAAACGCAAAAGTCCACGAAATTATTTTTGGCTGGTCACCAGAAGGAACTGAGCCAAACAATGGTTTTTGCGGGTCATTAGGAAAAACATTCTGGTCAATTAATCGCACACCCTGGCCCGGTGACAACAGTGAAAACACCAGCCCCGTAGCCACACTAAAACTTGGCAACAGTTACATCTTAAGATTGCGCAACTCATCACCCAATCTACACCCCATCCACCTTCATGGGCTCGTCTTCAAACCACTCCGTTCAAACAAACGAAAAGTCCTGCCCAACTGGACGGACACCTTCTTGCTTTTAAAAAATGAAGTGGTCGACATCGCCCTCGTTGCAGACAACCCCGGTGACTGGGCCTTCCACTGCCACGTCATCGAACATCAGAAAACAGGGTTATCTGGGTATATACGGGTTGTCTAAAAGCGTAAGAGCTCTCTTTTTAGTGAGCAATCTTCACGCCACCGTGAAAAGTCCTCACGAAAATCACGATTTTCCACAACGACTATCAAACAACTTCACCTGCCCGTGAGGTGCTCTTTTATTCTCATAAACGATAGATCATATTCAGCATCAACAATTGATTATGCATCAAATGAATATTGGAGATTTATTATGAAAAACTTTTACCCGCTATCAGTCGTTTTCTTACTCGCAGCCACTTTAATCAGCAGCGCTCTTGCAGCTACATCTCAAGACAGAGCAAACGATGATTTGAGCCACATCAATTCAACAGCTCAAACTTTCTTACTCTAACGACGCACCAGGTCCATATAATCATCAAGTAAATTCTTGCTGATCTCACCTGGTGTAAAGCGATAATCACCAATCTCGGAAACTGGCGTCACTTCAGCAGCAGAGCCTGTGATAAAACATTCTGAAAAGTCCGCCATTTCTTCAGGCTTAATCTGTCTTTCAATCACTTCAATTCCGCGTTTTCGAGCTAAGTCCATTACCGTGCGCCGAGTAATACCATCCAGGAACACATCAGCTGTTGGTGTGTGTACAACACCATCCTTGATAAAGAAAACATTCGCCCCCGTTGCCTCAGCAACTAGGCCGCGCCAATCAAGCATCAACGCGTCAGCATAACCTTCTTTTTCAGCTCTGTGCTTCTCGACAGTACAAATCATATAAAGACCAGCAGCTTTTGCCCGTGAAGGCGCCGTGCGTGGGTCTGGGCGACAATAATCAGCCATCCGCAAACGAATGCCTTTCATCCGCTCAGCCGGGTCAAAATATGAGCCCCACTCCCAAGCCGCAATCGCAAGGTTGATCTTATTATTTTGCGCAGCAACACCCATCTGTTCAGAACCACGCCACGCAATCGGGCGCATATACCCATCAGTGAGGTTTTGGATCTTCATCACCTCATTACAAGCAGCATCTATTTCAGCAACAGAATAAGGAATTTCAAAATCAAGAATTTCAGCTGATTTTCGCAAGCGTTCACTATGTTCAGTAAGTTTGAAAATTTTGCCGCTATATATGCGCTGTCCTTCAAAGACAGAACTGCCATAGTGCAAACCATGACTAAGCACATGAATTTTAGCGTCAGCCCAAGGGACCATCTCTCCATTAAACCAAATGTGACCTTCCAATTGATCAAACGCTAAATCTGCCATTAGTCAGTTCCTTAAATTTTAAGAGACGCCCAAATTCTTCAAAATTCGAGGTCTTTTATGAAATAAAATTTCAATGAAAGCAAAAACAATACACGAAACACTTGCAAGATTTATCAATATGAGCAAAATATGTCAACATCACTGACATAAATTCAAATTGATAATTTAGAAATGTTATTGCAGATGCCTTCAAAAAACACGACAATAAGTGATCAAGCTAGAGAAATGGGAAGCAGCAATACAGCTGATCCCAATCATACCATCAGTTTAAGAGAAGAAAATATGCTCACTTTGATTGAGCTATTCTTCTTTGCTTATCGCGATTTTACAGAAGAAGGTGACGAAATCCTGGATACCTTTGGCTTTGGTCGCGCCCATCACAGGGTCATCCACTTTGTGCATCATTATCCAGGCCAGCGCGTAGCTGACCTGTTAGGCATTTTAAAAATTACCAAACAAAGTCTAGCCCGTGTTTTAAAACAATTGGTCGAGCAAGATTTTATTTGCCAAAAAGAAGGAAGCAAAGACAGAAGAGAAAGATTGCTCTACACAACGCAAAAAGGCAACAAACTCGCAGAACAATTAGCGAACCCACAAATCGAACGGTTTGAAAAAACAATGACTAGCTTTTCAAAACAAGAACAACAAACCATCGAAGAATTTCTCTTCACTCTCATTCGCAAAAACAATCGACAAGATGTAATTTCACTCATGGCACAAAATGGCCATTTTCCAACGAGAAAACCTTAAACTGCAATTTCATAAAAGTGCTGACAACAGATAAATTATTGTCCACTATCAAAAAAACATAAAAGCCAACATTTAAAAATGAAAGAGAGTGAGTAAGCAACAAATGCAAAGCTTAACAGAAGACACCCCTCATATTCTCCTCGTTGATGATGACGAACGCATTAGAGAGCTTTTATGCAGATATCTACGCAAAGAAAATATGCGCGTCACAACGGCGCATGATGCAGCAGCAGCACGGCATAATCTGGAAGGCCTGCATTTTGACCTTCTTATTCTTGACGTCATGATGCCCGGCGAATCTGGCCTTGAATTAGCACGTGACCTAAAATCAAAAATGGAAGTACCAATTATAATGCTCACAGCAAAGGCTGAGGCAGAAAACCGCATTGAAGGTTTGGAAATTGGCGTAGATGATTATATGCCAAAACCATTTGAACCTCGCGAACTCATGTTGCGCATTCAAAATATATTGAAACGGCGCGCACAAAAAGTGACCCAAAAAGAAATTCACATGGGCCAATATACCTTTCATATAGAAAGAGGTGAGTTACAAAAAGACAATACCTCGATTAAACTCACTGAGCGCGAAAGAGATTTAATGCGGCTTTTTGCAAACAGGGCCGGCACTCCAATCCCTCGCCACGAATTGGCAAGTGAAGAAGCTGGTGGAAATGAACGTGCTGTTGATGTTCAAATTAACCGCCTTCGGCGTAAAATAGAGACAGACCCAGCCAATCCTGTTTATTTACAAACTGTCCGAGGCAAAGGCTATATTCTACATACTGACTAACAAAACCGTTTTTAAACAAGCCCACTCGAGAGGTTAAATTTGTGGCAATAAAAGATGAGCACGATGAAAATCTCCAAGATGAGATCAAACAAAAAAACGACCTAAGCTCTCTCATGGAAAAAAGCTGGTTCGTGCAAAAATGCAAAGCACTCATAGCTCAAATCAAAACCAGCAGATTAAACAGATGGAGCCTCTCACCCTGGCTTCCAAAAGGTCTCTACGCTCGTACAATTCTCATCATCGCCATGCCTCTCATTCTCCTACAAACAATTCTTTTGTTTGTCTTTATGGAACGCCACTGGGATAACATCACCCGCAGGCTTTCAGCAGCGACGGCAAGAGACGTCGCCGCAATTATCGAGATCTACAATCGCTATCCGCAGGATAAAGATCATCAAAAATTAATCGATATCGCTCGAAATAAAATGAGCCTCTCTTTTCAGGTGCTTCCAAAAAGTAAACTCCCTAAAAAAACCGCGCGCCCCTTTTACTCCATTTTAGATAGACGCCTCACCAAAGAATTAAGACGCCGCATTGATCGCCCAATTTGGGTTGATACAGTAGGACAATCAAAATTCGTAGAAATCAGAGTGGCACTTGAAAAATCAACTCTAAAATTTCTTGCTTATAGAAACCATACTTACGCATCAAACTCTCACATCTTCGTTCTATGGATGATCGGCTCTTCAACGGTTCTCTTAGGCATTGCTCTTCTTTTCCTGCGCAATCAAATCAGACCTATTTTAAAATTATCAGAAGCTGCTGAAAGCTTTGGTAAAGGCAGACCCTTACCAGAAAATTTCAGTCCAAGGGGCGCAAAAGAAGTTCGTCAGGCCTCTCTCGCATTTATAGAAATGAGAGATCGTATTAATCGTCACGTCGAACAAAGAACAGCCATCCTAGCGGGCGTTAGGCATGACCTGCGAACCATCCTAACCAGGATGAAATTACAACTGGCCTTTTTGGATGATGAAGAAGAAATCCAAGCTCTACAAAAAGATGTCGACGAGATGCAATCCATGCTCGAAGATTATATGGCATTTGCAAAAGGAGATAGTTCAGAAGAAACCAAGCTCACCGATGTTGGCGAAGTCTTAACCGAGATACACACCCACGCAAAATTATCAAAAGAAGATATCAATCTACGGGTCTTGCCTAAATCGATCATGCTCCCCTTGCGTCGCAACAGTTTTAAAAGAGCCATCAACAACCTAGTCACCAACGCAATGCGTTATGCAGACACCGTGAATATTAATGCCTCTAAGGGGCGTAAATGGCTGATTATTACAATCGATGATAACGGCCCAGGTATCCCAAAAGAAAAACGAGAAGAAGTGTTTAACGCCTTTTTACGCCTTGATGACTCCAGAAATCAAAATGAAGGCAACACAGGGCTCGGCCTATCAATCGCAAGAGACATCATTAGAAGTCACGGCGGGGATATCAGATTAGAAGAAAGCGCCCTCGGTGGTCTGCGAGCAAAAGTGCGCGTGCCGATCTAGAGTGCGTTATATTTTTATTGATTCATAAAGCACACATTTTCAATTCGCATTACGAAGAAGGAAGTGCTCTTCTTCAGAGCACGTACATGGCAGCGAGAGCTGCCCGGCGTTTAGTGCCGCCTGTCGGAGGGCTTTTCGCTACTTCAGCGAAAAAATGTCCCGTGAGACAAAATAAAGCGTTTCGTGAATTCAAACAAAAGCAACGCGCCCTAGCCACTCAGCTCTTTCGAACGTTTCGCAGCAGCTTCAATTGCTGCATCAATCAGAGGAGCAAGTCCCTCATCATTCATCAGCACCTCAAGCGCAGCAGCAGTAGTCCCTCCTTTAGAGGTCACATTCTCACGCAATTGAGAGGGGGGTATATCAAATAAACCCATCATAGACCCAGCGCCATCAATGGTCGCTTTTGAAAGTGTCATAGCCAACTCTGGTGACAAACCCTGACGTTCTCCGGCTTTCGCCAAACATTCAGCCAACCAAAAAATGTAAGCTGGACCAGAACCTGAGACAGCCGTCACAGCATCCATTTGGCTCTCATTATCAAGCCAAGCAACAGTCCCCGTACTAGAGACAAGGTCGTTAATTTGAGATCGTTGTTCTGATGATACAAATTCATTTGCAATAAGAGCAGTCATACCGCTCTGCACCATAACCGGTGTATTCGGCATAGCGCGCACAATAGCAGTTCCATCAGGTAAATATTTTGCTATGTCGCTGAGGGTTCTTCCTGCAGCAATAGAATAAACCAAAGTCTCAGATGAAATGCGTGAAGCTAAATCTTTTAGAACTCCATCCATAATTTGCGGCTTTACACCAACCATCACTAACTGAGGAGGTGTTGGCAATTCCTGACGCGCCTTGGGAACAACATCATATTTTGCCAAGAGATCTAAAACATCATCAGGAGAGCCCGGATCTTCAACATAAAGCGTTTCAGGGTCTACCCCTTCAAGGCTTTCTTTCGGTTCAAGCCAAGCGCTTAAAATAGCGCCTGCCATCTTCCCGGCACCAACAACAAGGACTGGTGAGAAAGAAGCTGAAAAAGGTGAAGAATTATCTGTCAAACCATCATCCAAAATCGACATCATATATTATGCATGACCTTTTGTGGCAAACATCGTTGATGCCAAAGCTTCAGGCGCAGACTTGCCAGCCCAAACCACATATTGAAACGCCTGATAATAGCTCTCACTAGCTTCCAATCCGGATGCGATCAAAGCCTCACATTGCTCAACCGTCAGTTCAGCTTTATTCAACATTAATCCATGACGGAAAAGAAGAAGTCCATCTTGCGGCCAAATATCAAAATGACCAAGCCATAGCTGCTCATTAACAAGCGCGATTAAGCGATACACTTCAGCAATACGCGCCTCAGGGACACGCATTTCAAAAGCGCAGGCTAAATGCAAAGCTTCTAAATCATCTCTCCAGTTCAACGAAACATGATAATCAACCCATGACCCTTCAACGTTAAGCGTCAGCTCATCATCAGTTGTGCGCTCAAAAGGCCAATCATGAATGGCGGCTAACTTCTCAACCATATCTACCGGGTTATTTGTGCGATCAAAACTTGGTTCAATTGAAGCCATAAAATTTCCTTTAATGCCGGCAAAGAGAGGGGCTATATATTACGCCTCTTATTTTTACCATTTCATATGGAAATCATCTCTTATGGACAAACCCAAATGAAACGGAGCAAACTTAAACCAGCGGTTCTGAGTGCTTAACTCGCTTCTGGGATTTAGCTAATCAATCCTTCCCCTGAGTCGCAAGGGCGAGAGTACTCTGTCCACGTTAAATACACTGAAATTACACAGACAGAATGCGGCATGACCATGTCATTGATTTTCTTACTGTTAATAAGCCTCTGTTTCCACAGGTAGAGCAGTTGACAAAAACAGCAAATCACCAATTTGAAATCTGATTTAACAGAATGAGGTAAAATACTACAAATCAAAGAAAAAACTGAACACCGTCTGATTCTATCTAAAAAAGCCCGCGAATATCAGCTGCAAAATACATGATTAAAATACCAGCAATGAAATAAACAACATCACCAAGCAAACCGTACTTAAATCTATAAGATAATGGCGGATAAAAGGCATGTTCTAAGCTTTTATGAATGCGAATGGATTTATAGGTCGTATAGGAAAAACTACATATCATTTGAATGATTTTCAAAATCAAAAACAACGCGACAAACATCAAAACATTACTAACCAAATCCATCGGAAACCCTCATACTAAACACATTAAACGACTTTTAAAGCCTTCTTCCTTTTAAAAGAGGCATATCTCTCAAATAAGGCCAAACCCAAAAAAGCTTAAATTTACGCAATTGCAAAGCAATTTCTCACTTGTATATTAACGCCCTAGCTGCTACCCCGCTGAAATGACAAAAATAGACCCAATACACATCATAGGCGGTGGCCTCGCAGGCTCTGAAGCCGCCTGGCAAGCTGCAAACGCTGGCGTTCCCGTAATTCTCCATGAAATGCGCCCGAACGTCAAAACAGACGCACACCAAGGGGAAGGCCTGGCTGAACTAGTATGTTCAAACTCCTTCCGCTCTGATGATGCTGAAAACAACGCCGTTGGCCTCCTTCACGAAGAAATGCGCCAACTAAATTCCATCATCATGGCCAGCGGAGATAAACACAAACTCCCAGCTGGTGGCGCACTCGCTGTCGACAGAGATCATTTCTCAGATGAAGTCACCAAAGCTCTAGAAACGCATGATCTCATCACCATTGAGCGCAGCGAAGTGGCAACCATCCCCCCAGCGGAATGGGATAATGTCATCATCGCAACAGGCCCTCTCACATCTGAGAACCTTAGCAAAGCCATTATGGAATTAAGCGGAGCAGATAGCCTGGCCTTCTTTGATGCCATCGCCCCCATCATCCATAAAGACAGCATCGACTTTGATAAAGTCTGGATGCAATCCCGATACGATAAAGTTGGTCCTGGCGGCACCGGCGCTGA
>CAXIDO010000086.1:0-7753 GCA_964022745.1 uncultured Methyloligella sp.
GCCGTCGCCCTATTTTTACCCTTGATTATCGTGGGCGTGGTCAATCAGAAGCTGACCCAAATTGGAAAAATTACACGCCGCTGATAGAAATGGCTGACGTTGTCAATTTCATGAGCTTAAAGCGCATTCACCAGCCCACAATTTTGGCCTCTGGTTGGGGCGGTGTTATTGCTATGATGTTGGCAACATTACACCGCACAATGCTTGGGCCGGTTATTTTAAATGATACTGGACCGAAGTTAGAGACTAATGGCCTCATTCGGTTGCATGCTTTTATCGGCCGCTTGCCTCTTCCTACAAGCTGGAGAAAAGCAGCTGAATTATTAAAAGACCTTTATGGCACCAGCTTTACGGACTTAACTGAAGAAGACTGGATGCGACTTGCCTATCAGAACTTTAACGAGAATGATGGAAAACCGGCACCTTCTTATGACCCATCATTACAGAAAGCCTTGATGATGCTTGATGTAACTAAGGGTGCTCCGATTATGTGGGAGCAATTTATGGCCATGAGCCATGTGCCAGTTCTTGCTATTCGGGGTGAGAACACTGAAGTACTCAGCAAAGAAACATTTGAAGAAATGTATAATAGGCACCCGAATTGCCAGATGTTCACTGTGGCCAATGAAGGGCACCCGCCCTTGCTAGATGATGACCTTTCAATAGAACGCATACGTTTGTTTTTAGAGCGTTGTGACTTGCAGGACCAACAGCTTTATGAAGATGAGTAAAGTTTCAGTTTTCTCTCACGGCTATTGCTTTTTAGTGGCGCTTTAGGTTGCCCACAAGCAACCGCGCTGCTGAAGCGCTTTGAGCTTACGAGGGGCGGCGCTAGGCGCCGGACGCCTATGGCGTCATGTTGCTGTCGCAGAAGTAGCGGCACTCCTTCTTCGTGTAGTAAACTGTGCGTTTCAGTTGCTTACTAGCAACCGCGTTTTTTCAATATCAAAACACAAAAAAGCCTGCAGGAGATATTTTGCAGGCTTTTTCAGTTTCTAATCTCGGGCTTAGTATATGAGAATACTCAGCCTCTAAGATTCATCATAGAGTTTAGAGAAATCTGTGTGACCGCCATCTTTTAGAACTTTGGCTTGTACGACCCAATATTGACGCTCAACTCTGCCTGATGTGCCCAATAAATCGTTCACACGATCCATATCTTCTTGCTGCCATTCAGCGATTTGCGCATAGGTGGTGACACCCATTGTTTTCAAGCCTTCGGCGGCCTCATCATCAATTCCGCGAATTCTTTTTAGATCATCCGCGTCACCACTTGCTTCACCGCCTGGAATATTGATTTCACCAGCAGAGATCAGTGATGAAGCTGTTGTAACCCAACTTGTCGCGCGTTCAGTTGATGAAAGCTCTAGCAAATCACTTGCCCATTTTACATCAGCCCCTGACCAATTCGCGATTTGGGATAATTCTGTGATGCCGTTATTAGAGAGGACTGTTTTTTCGTGCTCATCCAGATCTTTAATTTTATCCAACTCTGCAAGCCGCGCGACTAATGCTGAGGCCGAGAATAAACCACCGGCTGCGGCTTCGCTGACTGTTTCTGATTGTTGTTTGTCTAAGGCCTCTTGAGCCAGACCGCGCCAGTCTTCAGCTACAATTTTATCTTTGCGCAATTCCAGTTGTTCACTAATTTCAGATATTTTTTCATCTGACCAATTTACAATTTGCGATAATTTATAAACACCTAGTAAATTCAACTTCTTTTCCAGACCAGTGGAAATAAACTTGACTTGGCTAAGGTCATCACTATCTACTGGGCGCGTAAATCCTTGCTCTTCAGTCTCAGCAACATCTTCTGCAGGAGCGTCTTCTACACTAGTTTCTTCTATAATAGCGGCTGACGCACCACTTTCAGCTCTCGCAACCTCGGTCTCGATGATTTCAGAAGTTTCAGTTTCTTCTGTCAAGATTTCTTCAGATGTATCTTCTGTTTGTTCTGGTGTTTTAATCTTTCTCTCACCCTGATACCGATTGCGCCATTCTTCATCGCGCTCAGCTCGTTCTTTTTCACCAAATAAACGCCTGTTTTCTCTAGGTTCGCGGTCACCTCGTGGCTCGCGATCGCCTCTTGGCTCGCGATCACCTCTTGGCTCGCGATCACCTCTTGGCTCACGGTCGCCTCTTGGCTCACGATCGCCTCTTGGCTCACGGTCACCTCTTGGCTCACGGTCACCTCTTGGCTCACGGTCACCTCTTGGCTCGCGATCACCTCTTGGTTCGCGATCATCTCTTGGCTCGCGGTCTGAATCTGAAAGGGCTTCACTTGCCTCTTTCACAGCGGCTCCTGCAAGACCAGCTGCAGCTAAACCGGCTAGTGAAGAAGCTTCATTACTTTCGGCTTCTTCAGCACTTTCATTCGAGTTGTCATTTTCTTCACTTGCGACTTCTTCAACCACCGTTTCCGCTTGAGTTTCTTCCACAACGGTTTCTTCTACTTGAGAAACCGTTTCCTCAACAACAGCTTCTTCAACTGGCGCTTCTGATGATAAAGATTTAGCATAAACAGTTAGTTGACCTGTTGACAGGACCTTTGCTTGTTCAATCCAAACTTGCTCATTCAAAGTGCTGTAAAAATTAAATTTGTTTCTTAAAAAGTTAACTTCTTTACCAGAGAGTTCAGCAATTTGTCCGTACTGTCGCAGACCAATTTGTTTGAGTTCAGCTTCCATCTCAGCGTCAATACCTTTAATAAGCTGAAGATCATCGTCCTCACCATCTACAGCAAAAACAACGTCACTATAATCAACTTCTTGTTGGGTATACTCCCAAACTGGGGCACCATGTTCTTCTTTTTCTTCTTCTTTTGAGCCTGCTACTGCCGCGACACCTGCAACAGCTGCTGCTGCGGCCCCGGCTATGTCAGAGAGGTCAACACCGCTTTCATCAGCGCTCTCCTCTGCAGGAGTGCTATCTTCTTGAATTGTTTCTTCTTGTGACTTTTCTTCTTGAGGTGTTTCTTCTTGCGTCAAATCTTCTGTAGCCGCTTGGGATGCAGCCAACGCTGCTAATGCGGCTTGCTCATCTAATATGTCTTCTGATGAATGATCTTCTTCGGTAACATCTTCTTCATTAGCTTCTTCCTGAGCAATGATGTTATCTTCTACAATTGTATCTGCTGCTTCGTCTCTAGACACTTGGACTTCTGATAATTCTTCTGTCTCGAGTGAATGTTCGCCCTCTTTTGGAGTAGCTACAGATAAATCTTCATTTTCGTCTTGCTCAGAGATTTCGTCTTCAGCTGCCCTGATGACTTCTACGGTTTCATCAATTGGATCAGTTGCTTGTGCTGCTTCTTCTGTCCATTCTTTAGATGCATCTGTTTCTAATTCATCATGAGTGACTTGAACTGTGTTGTCTGTTTCATCTTCAGTATTTGATAGGGCAACACCGGAAGCAACTCCGCCAGCTGCTAAAGCGGCAGCTGCTGCATCAAAACCTTCTTCTTTGCTAGCTGCAACGGCAGTATCTTTTCTTTGGCCACAAAACTTTTCATGATCTTTAACGCCGAAAAGATAAGCTTTAAGACTGCGGGCAACTCCACCAATCGCTGCTCCCAACAAAAAGAACAAAACCATTAGGCCAAGAACAAATAAAATTAGAACGATTTCTTCCATCAAACTATCCCAACAAAAAATTGGCCCTACAAAGAATTGACCAACAAAGATCTGGCCCAACAAAGGTCTGAACAACGCCTCACTTGGCCTTATCCAGAATTGCGCCCCTTTTTAAATATACTCACATCTAAAATCTAATTGATATGTCCAGATATAAGATGTGCTTAGCCCAAAGCAGTTATATTATTTATAGTGCTTAAATTTTTTCAAACCCAAACCAACCAACAATTATACCTAATACAAGCGCGAAGGCCATGTATGGTAACAATGATACGATCAAATAACTCATTTTCTCTGTCACTCCAGTTCTATGTCACTCCAAAACCATGAATGTCATTTTGGCATTTATACTACCAATGCTTAGTTTTCAAATACGATAAACTCAATCCGGCGGTTAAGTGCTTTGCCTTTTTGCGTCCGATTTGAGGCTACTGGCTTTTTCTCACCAAAGCCTTTTGTGTCTAGACGAGTACGAGGAATACCTAATTTAATCAAATAATTCACAACTGATTGAGCGCGTCTTTTACTTAGTTGTAAATTATATGCGTCAGAGCCGTCTTTATCTGTATGACCTTCCACACGAATTACAGTGTTTGTGCAACGATCTGCAACTGTGTGTACTTTTGAGAGAATGTCATAACTAGATGGTGAGATCACAGAACTGTTCACACTAAAACGTATGGCATTACCTCGAACCAGAGAGTTCATCAAAAGTTGGCATTCTTTTGCATTCACCGCGCCACTTTCTTTATGAATATCAACGAGACGTTTTTTTGTTTGTTCAGGGGTCAGCCAGTTCTTTCGTTTCTCAAGCTCTTCTTTACTTGTGATGTTTTTTGCAGCCTCAGCTTCAGCTTTAAGACGAGCTTCTTCAGCTTCTTTTTCTGCTTTTGCTTTTTCTGCTGCTTCTTTGGCTTTTCTTTCAGCTTCTTCTTTGGCCTCAGCGGCAGCCTTTGCTTCTTCGGCGGCCTTTTCAGCTGCTAAACGATCGGCTTCTTCTTTGGCTTTTAACCTTTTAGCTTCCTCTTCAGCCTTCTCTTTTGCTCTCTGTGCTTCTTCAGCTTTCTTTAAGCTGTCATCAAATTTAACGCCGTTTACCCATGTGAAATTTTCAGGCAAATTTACAGGCTTTTGCTCAAGGCCATTTGCCAGGGTTTCATCTGTGGTATCTCCTGTGACAGTTAGCTGATTATCACTAACGAGCATTTGCGCGTTATTGAGAGATTTCAACATTTTCAAACCCGTTTTAACGGAGGTTAAAAAATTGTCCGGCGCTCCTCGAGCTAGAGTTAACTGATCATCAATCTGACCATTTGGAAATTCTGCTTTCACCAAGTTTAGAATTTCATTTCTTTCAGCTTCGCTAGAGATGACACCTGTTAAAGTAATCTTGTTACCGGTTACATCTGCACGAAGTTCAAATGGCCCAGCCAAAGGTAGGTCAGGTACTTTTACTTTAATGTTATCAGTTACCTTATAACCTGTCGGATATGCAGAACGCACCGTTTTGCGGATTGATTGGGCTTGTTCCTTGCTTGCTGCCAAGCCTTCAATACTCACGGCTAATTTGTTTAGAGAGATCGTCCCTTGCTCTAATTTAGAAAGTTCGGCTAAGGACAATAGCACGGCTTTATCCCAGTTTTTAGGGGCACCAGAGCCGAGCTCAACATTGTTTTTGATGCTTAAATTTGGGAAATATGTTTTTGCTGATATCACTACTTTTCCAACTGATGCTGCGTTTGGCATAATCCCATTTAACACAAGTTCTGACGTAGAAAATTTAGAAGAAAAATTATAATTTTCAACTAAGGGCGCTTCGATATTGATTTTTCCGGCTGTCATTTTTAAAGGCAATGTTCCGGCGAAGGTTTCATTCAGATTGTTAAAGGCACCTGAATCCAGAGCTGCGCCCTCCATATCCAACTTTTTATCTGAGATGATAAAGTGGCCTTTTTTCATTTTGGCTAGTTGCCCTAGCGCATAGCTAACCTGACCGAACCATTTTGTCTCATCTGGCGCACCGCGAGCAATTTCTAACTTATCGACCAAACTCACATTTGGAAATTGAGCTTTTGCAACTCCAATAACTGATTGTCTGATTTTATCAGAGGGCACATACCCTTCCAGAACCAACTTTTCTTTGCCGTGGAATGTGCGCAACATGTAAGGAGAGATAATTTTTGAAATTGAAAGTTGATCAGCAACTGAGCGAACGCCCCAAACACCGCGCACAATTTTTGTAGCTTGTAAGCGGGCTTCTTCTGTTGGTGCTTCACCTTTAATTGTGCCTTCCAAACCTTTAAATGCTGGTTTGGCCCACATAATACCAGCTGCATTTAAAGCTTCGACAGAGCGTTTTTCCAGATCTCTTTCAATGGTTCCTTTTGTTAGAAACCCAACAAATAGCCCAAAAAGTATAAGGGGAAAAAGGCCCATCAGCCAACAACGGAGTTTGACTCTAAGCTGCATAAATAAAAGCTCCCAACCTTAACGCTTTGACTTGAATGCACATTTTAAGTCTTTTTTGACTACATCAATCTTTTTTCTTGATGTTTAGCCTTTGAAATGTGTCATTCTTTAGCCTGCGACTAATCATTACCTTAACTTCAAGAGATACTTCTTATAGGGTCCAGATACAAAAGTCTTTGGTACCCTGCACACAATCCACATCTCTCACATTTTTTCGCTCTAAATAGAGCCCCAAATTACTCTTGCCTGTCAATCTTTGTTTCATTCTTCTTCTGGAGCATATTCCATTCAATGAGAATTGAATTTGTTCAGAAATTTAAGAGCTTACTCTTTCAAACTTCAAGAATTGGGCCAATTTTTGTATTTCCTAACTTTTTCATCTAATCGAAATCAGAACCATGACCTCGATCATAAAAGTAGCTCTTCTTTTTTGTGAAAGAGGTTCTTATCTGAAACTAATTTTTAGAAGGATACTCTAATGTTGTAACAAGATAGGAATAGCTAAGCCCATATAACCCCTCACACAAACTCCCAATCAAAAACTATTGCGCAAACTCTTTCTAGAACTCTGGCGCGGCCTCACTATATCCAACAGATTGCCACATTCCAAGGCCTTATTATAAAGCTTGAGAGATCTAAGCCTTAATATTGCGCAGATTTGTTGTATTAGAAACTTTGATGGACCATTTTGAGAGTGTTTAGTTGAATAAAACGGCATCTACAACTTGATAAACTCTGAGAAAAAACAAAAGTTTTTAGTTTTGATACGTTTGGATGCCCTCCACATCATATAGGTTTAGTATGCCCCAACAAGTAACACTCACTATCGCATAGCAAATTTTGGGGTAAGAGAGCAGTAAAAAGCAAATTAGAGAGTTTGGTTTATTTTTGCCTGTGAATAAGAAGGCTTAGCAAATTCTCGGCAATTGATCTCCGACAAGCATGTCAACTATTCGCTTGCCACCAAATGAAGATTGCATAATCACCCGGCCACTATGACCTTCAACGGCCTCGCCAATAATAGCCGCCTCTTTTCCTGCATCTAGACTTTGCATCGCTGCTAGAGCTTCATCGGCTTGTTCGGCAGGGACAAAAGCAACCAAAGTGCCTTCATTTGCGAGATATAAAGGATCAAGTCCTAAAATTTCACAAAATCCACGCACTTCTTTTCGCAACGGAATTGCATCTTCGATGAGCGTTACGCCTAGACCTGCTGCATCTGCGATTTCATTGACAGCACTGGCCAGACCGCCCCTTGTAGCGTCTCTAATTGAGCTTGTTCCTGGGGCAGCTGCGAGTAGTTTTTCGATTAATCCATAAAGAGGTTTGCAATCACTTAGAACTGGACTGGTTAGCGCCATGTCTCCGCGGGCATTTAAAATGGCAGCTCCGTGATCACCGAGTACTCCGTTTACAAGGAGTTTATCGCCTGGCCTGACTTGCTTGGCTCCGATATTTGTTCCTTTGGGAATGACCCCAACACCAGCAGTATTGATGAAAACTTTATCACACGCCCCTTTATCAACCACCTTTGTGTCACCTGTTACAATTGAAACCCCTGATAAATCAGCGGCCGCTCGCATAGAACCGGCAACTTTGCGAAGCACATCAATTTCCAAGCCTTCTTCAATAATCATTGAGCAGGTTAGATA
>CAXIDO010000087.1:0-7705 GCA_964022745.1 uncultured Methyloligella sp.
TCTTCGACGCGGTATTTTCCAGAACTTGTTTTTGTGATTTGCGCGGCTGCATCTTTTAATCCCAGCTCAGGTCCTTTTTCTTTGACCATTTGTAACCAGGTGCTTTCAATAAATTGAAAAAGACCAGACGCACTTGATGTTGGCGCTTTTACACTGGGGCGAAATCCGCTTTCTCGCTTGGCTGTATCTACTAGATATTGAAAATCAACCCCTGTTGCAGCGGCTGCTTTTCTTAGAGCGGTTTCAATTTTAATGGGCATTTGCGTGGTGGAACCAACAGCCATGATCTTTACCAGTTCTGTTATTGCTACGCACTACGAATATGAGACTTTTAATTGTTCAACTTTACGCGACTTTCGTTAACACCCTGTTAATCTTTAGGTTGTGGCCACTTTTCACGATAAAAGCTCCCAATTTGCTGACTTTTTTCAAAAAAATGGCTAATTTCATGATAATAGTGACAATTATTTTGATTGTCATACATGACTGGGCTTCTGTTCACTGATAAACTTGTGTCATAGAACGAGTAGCAGCGTTTCATACTCAAATTTTTGGAAATAAGCATATGTTTAACTTAAGTTTAGGGCTAAAAATAATTGCTTGCTTTTTCTCTCCGCTTTTATGCTTTTTCGTGACTTTCTTCTTTTTTCTCACTTCCTTGTCTTCTTTTGCTCTTTCTGCTGACCAAAAAGCTGCAGACACTCAATCAGCTTCTGCACCACAAGCTATGCTTATTCTAGATGGATCAGGGTCTATGTGGGGTAAGATTAAAGATGGTCACAAAATCTTGGTGGCCAGAAAAGCAATAGCTGGAGCTATTCGTCCTTTTGAAGGGAAATTAAACCTTGGGCTTATGTCTTATGGCCATAGAAAGAGAGCTGCTTGTCTTGACATTCAGCTTCTAAAACAAGCATCTCCTTTAAACCCTCTTCAATATTCCCGCATTGTTAACCGCATTAAACCTATTGGCAAAACTCCAATCACATCATCTTTGAATTCAGCTTTTAAGATTTTAAATAGAAAGGGCATAACAGGATCTTCCATTATTCTTCTTGCCGATGGTCCTGAAAATTGCCGAAAAGATCCATGCTCATTAATCACACCTGAATTTGCGAAAAAAAACAAATTGATTGTCCATGTGATTGCCTTTTCAATGTTGCCGAAAGATGCGCGGTCTCTTCAGTGCCTTTCTAAAAACAGTGGCGGGAGCTTTTACACGCCTTCAAACAAAGAAACTTTAGAAGCTGCCATTACTGCTGCTTTGAATTCAAGCTTAAAAGGCCTTCCTTTTAAGGCGCCTATAAGTAAAGCACCTGTTCCTAAAAAAGTTGTCATTAAGCCTGGCATTAAACTTTCTGCCCATCTTGGTCCTAAAAGCCCAACTTTGAAAAAGGACATTTCATGGAGGGTTGAGAAATTAACGCAAGAGGGAATTGCTGAAAGCGACCTCCCGCCCTGGACTAGCAAATCTGCAGAAGCTGAATTTGATTTAACACCGGGTGCATATCGCATTGTTGCTGATTTTGATAGTTATCAGGTAATTCGAGACATAGAAATTCAAAAAAATAAACGTGAATTGACACGTTTTATTTTCAACCTCAGTCAATTAAAATTGCCAGCTGGATGGGCTATTCCTGATAGTCGCTCTGGTTTTGGCAAATTATTACTTGAACGCCGGGTTGACGCAAAACAACCTAATTCTCTTGAAGACAATGTTGAAACGCTGATTTTTGATTTAGCGAAACTCACGCAGACGCGCTTAATTCCTGCTGGTACCTATAAGATCTCAGGTGTTGAAAATGGCAAGATGCAAAACTGGTTCTTGCATGCAGCTCCAGGCAAACTCATTGAAATTCCTATTTGGAAAGAAACTGGCCGCATCCGGTTTGACTTAAACAACGGGTCTGAAGGCACTCCTTTGTCCGCTCCCTCTATTAAAATTTATAGAACAGATCTTAAGCCGGACCTGTTGGTGGAAGTTGCTCGCTCGCTAGCAAAAGCGCCTCAATTTGACCTGGCTCCTGGAAAATATTTAGCCCATATTATTGATGGCCATTCTGAAATGCGTCATAGTTTTTCCATTAAATCCGGGCATGCTTCGGCTCAAACACTTTCTCTTCAACAAGGGGTTTTAAAAATTGATGTTACAAAACAAACAAAAGAAGAAGCCCCTCACCTCGAAATTTTAAAACTAAGTGAAAATTCCGGGCTCAAATATATTGCTGAAATTTCAGATTTTGAAAATGACATCTACCTATCGCCAGGAAAATATAGGCTTTTATACAGAACCTCTCAAACAGATCGTGCGCAGGTTAAAGAAGTCCAAATTAAAAGCGGTGCAAGCCAAACTATAAAATTTTCTTCTCGCCAAGCCTATGTGAGTTTTTCGATTTCCAAACGCAATGATGCTCTCTCACGCCATCAAATCTTTTGGCAATTATTCGACAAAAAAGGAAATATGGTTTGGCAAAGTGTTGAGGCCGCTCCAAGTTTATATTTATCTGCAGGGACATATAAGGTCGTTGCTGAGATAGGAAATGATAAATTTAGATCAAAACTTAGGATAAAGGGGAAAAAACCGAGGAAATTTGATTTATCTGACAAGCAAATCAACTAGGATCCAGGCCATAGACTGTATCGCTACAGAAGATGCTGCTAAAAACTAATCATGTGTTAAGTGCATGATTTTATGAAATTGAACTCTTTTTTCATTTTCATATCGACCAATTAAACAACAGAATGAGAACGTTATGTCTCTAGACAAAATAAAACCTTCGGACTTAGTCATACGAGCTTTAAACGCACTAACTTGTCGCTTTAGCTCTTATAGGGACTGGTCTCTTTATAGACTGGCAATCTGTACTTTTTGTAGTTTATTGTTGTTGCCTGTTATTTCTCATAAAGCTGTCGCCCAATCAGATACCGACCCTTCTGTTGTATTTATATATGGCTTATCAAAAAGCATGTGGGCGAAGCTGGATAATGAGATTAAAGTTACCATTACGCAGAAGGCACTTTCCAGCGCACTAAAAACCTATGATAAAAAAATCAATGCTGGCTTACTGGCCTATGGGCACATTGCTAGTCGTGGCTGTAATTCTGTACAAGTTATCAAACCTTTGCAAAAATTAAACGCCTCAACCTTTGTGCCTGTTATCAACCCCTTGCGCCCGCGCGGTGCCGCGCCGATTGGTCAATCACTGCTCGATGCTGCCAGTTTGGTCAAAGATAAGTCTAAACCTTTACGTATTATTCTTTTGAGTGACGGGGTTGGCAAATGTCCTCTTGACCCGTGTGAAACGGCTTTAAGTTTAAATGGAGCAAACCCTAATATTACCATTGATGTCATAGGCATTGGTAAAGCAAACTCTCCTACGATAAATCCTCTTAGTTGTGTGATTTCTCCTTCAAATGGCAAACTCACCTATGCCAGAAATGCAAAAGAGATTAGCCTTGCCCTTGGAGCCAGTATTGAGCGGGCAAAACTCGTAAAACCCGCTCTTATAGCGCAAAATAAACCCGAAGAAAAAGATGATAATTCATGGGCTGGAGCAACTGAAATTATTGTTGAGCCAACGAAGAAAACAATTACTGGTGCGGTCGACAATGAAGGTAAGGCAGAGCTTAAAGATAAGTTTCAGCAGAACAACTTGAAGGTCAACAAAACACATGGCGGTCTTGCTCTTGTTGCTCATTTAAATGATGGCGGTGCTGAGATAAAAACAGGACTTGTTTGGCGAATTTATAATGAAAAGCCTGATAAGAAAACCGGCAAACACAAGCTTATTAGTGCTCACAGAACTGCGGCGCCAGTTATGTCTCTTTCAAAGGGGACTTATCTTATTAATGCTGCCTATGGCCGTTCTTTTTTAACGCGTAAAATTAAAGTGGAGCCAGGGAAAAATTTAACCGAGCATTTCATTCTTAATGCGGGTGGCTTGCGCATCAGTTCTGTTCTTGCAAATGGTACACCGATTTCTGAAAATAAAGTCACCTTTGACATCTACTCTGATGAACGTGATCAGTTTGGTAAACGGCTCAAAGTTATTGGTAAAGTGAGACCTGGCGTCGTTGTTCGTCTCAATGCTGGTATTTATCATGTTATTAGCACTTATGGTGACGCGAATGCGCAATCAAGGGCAGATATTTCGCTTGTAGCTGGTAAATTGACTGAAGCGACGATCAATCATCTCTCAGCTAAAGTTACTTTTAAACTGGTTTATCAAAAGGGTGGTGAAGCTCTTGCAGATACGAAATGGAGCCTGCTTTCACCGAGAGGTGATTTAATCAAGAAAAGTGCTGGTGCCTTGCCAACTCACATCCTTGCCGCTGGTGATTATACAATCCTTGCTGAACGAGGCGAACAAAAATATAGCCAGAACTTCACAGTCACTGCTGGTGATACAAAGCAAGTCGAAGTGATTATTCAGTAATACCTCTCACGGCTATTCCAAGCGCTTAACGCGCTTGGGCCTCCGAGGGGCGGCGCTAAGCGCCGGACGCCCATGGCGTCATGTCCCTCAGCCCGAAAGGGGCTGAGCTCCTTCTTAGGTAGCTAACTCTGTGATGCAGTATTTAATAAAAAACCCGCAAGGTGTTTTATCTTGCGGGTTTTTCTTGTTTTATTTCTTGAGCTTATCTCATATCTGGTGGAGTAGCTTCTTTCACCAGTGCAGCGATGGCTTCGTCTATATTCACGACCTCTTGATCTTTTGACCCCAGGCGACGAATTGAGACTGTGTCTTCTTCAGCTTCGCGTTTACCGATGACAAAGAGCACTGGCACTTTTGCATGTGAATGCTCGCGCACTTTGTAGTTGATTTTCTCATTGCGAATATCAAGGGTTGCGGTAAGGCCAGCTGCTTTTAATTTTTCCATGACTTTTTCAGCAAAGGGTTCTGCTTCAGAAACAATGGTACAAACAGCCACTTGCTGCGGAGCTAACCACAATGGGAATCTACCTGCATAGTGCTCAATTAAAATGCCGCAGAACCGCTCTAGCGAGCCAAACATCGCTCGGTGGATCATCACAGGATGTGCTTTATCACCGTCTGAGCCGATAAAGAAGGCGCCTAGTCTGCCTGGCAGATTTAAATCAACCTGGACTGTGCCGCATTGCCAATCACGGCCGATTGCATCACGAAGTACATATTCAAGCTTTGGCCCGTAGAACGCGCCTTCACCAGGGTTGAGCTCATAGCTCATACCGGCTTTTTCAACAGCCGTTTTAAGCGCTGCTTCAGACTTATCCCAAACTTCATCAGAGCCAACGCGTTTTTCAGGTCGGTCTGAGAATTTGATGATCACATCTTCAAAACCAAAGTCTTTGTAAATAGATAGGATCATTTCATTCAGATGAACGCATTCTTCTGTGATTTGCTCTTCCGTACAGAATACATGTGCATCATCTTGTGTGAAGTGGCGCACACGCATCATACCGTGCAAGGCACCAGAGGGTTCATATCTATGTACTTTACCGAATTCTGCCACACGGTAAGGTAGGTCGCGGTATGACTTTAAACCGTTTTTAAAAATCTGAACGTGACCAGGGCAGTTCATTGGTTTACAGCAATAAACTCGCTCATCTGGTGTTTCGGTGGTGAACATATGCTCACCAAACTTTTCCCAGTGGCCAGACTTTTCCCAAAGTCCTTTGTCCATCATGTCAGGACTGTTGACTTCTTTATAATCATTTTCTTCCTGACGGCGGCGCATATATGCGATCAGTGTTTGGAATAATCTCCAGCCTTTATCATGCCAGAAAACAGAACCTGGTGCTTCTTCCTGGAAGTGGAATAAATCCATCTCACGGCCTAAGCGGCGGTGATCGCGCTTCTCAGCCTCTTCTAAACGATGAAGGTAAGCCTTTAATTCTTTATCAGAACTCCAGGCCGTTCCATAGATACGCTGAAGCATCGGGTTGTTTGAATCGCCGCGCCAATAAGCGCCGGCTAATTTAAGTAGTTTAAACCCGGTTCCGATTTGCCCTGTTGAGACCATATGCGGCCCGCGGCAAAGGTCCATCCATTCCCCTTGCTTGTACATCTTAAGGTCTTCACCTTCAGGGATGGCATCAACCAGTTCAACCTTGAAGTTTTCGCCTTTAGCCTTGAAATGCTCAATGGCTTTTTCACGGCTCCAATATTCTTTGGTGAAGGGCTCGTTTTTCTTGATGATTTCATGCATTTTCGCTTCGATTTTTTCCAAATCATCAAGGCTAAACGGCTCTTCTCTTGCAAAGTCATAAAAGAAACCATCTTCAATCACGGGCCCAATTGTCACTTGGGTTTCTGGCCAAAGACTTTGCACAGCTTCTGCCATCACATGGGCAGCGTCATGGCGGATCAACTCAAGAGCTTCTTCATTGTCTCTTGTGATAATGCCAACTTGGCCGTTTTTCTCTATTGGGTCTGCTAAATCTTGCAGCTCGCCATCCAAAGAAATTGCCAGTGCTTTTTTTGATAGTGATTTAGAGATGGATAATGCGAGTTCTGCGCCAGTGATGCCATCATCATAGTCACGAACTGAGCCATCGGGAAATGTTAGTGAAACCATTTGGAAACCTCTCAATCGCTGCAAACCAGTGCAGGTAAGTGGAAAATTGAAGTCTTAGACTTTATTTAAATAATTAGAATAATGGGCATCTACACGTTTTAGGGTAGAAAGTCCAGTGTTTGAAGCTAAGGCCTATTTTATTTAGCAACATTGATCGCTTTTAGCTTCTCTGACTAGGCCATCAACATATTAAGTCATGTGTATAACTGACATTGGGCATCTCGTCATCACTGGTCAATTCGGTTAAAATCACGGTATTGAATCGCGTTTTTTCTTTGTTCAACTCTATAGGCTGCTATCAAGCTTTAAGAACAATTGATCAGAATATTCAGACTGAGTTCCTTAATTACCAATCTATTTGTCTTTTGTGCTGATTGGATTTTTCACTTTCAGATACTTTGCTTTAGCTTGAATACTAAGCTTTGGCTAAAAGGGAATAGACATTTAGATGTTTACGGCTCGCTCAATAGTCGATTTTGTAGCAGATGTCTGGCGCGATGTGCGCCGGCTCTTACTTGTCCTTTGGCTTTGCCGTGTTAGTACTGCCAGTGCATTACTTGCGTTGGTTCTTAGTTTCTTGCCACAAGTTCAAGACCTTTATACTGAGCTTACTTATTATCAAAACCCGACAACGGCTGATTATATAAATACATTCAAATTCTGGTTTACCTTTTATGGATTGAGCTTTCTTTGGGCATTTATTGTTCATTATTGCGCGCGGACAGTGTTATCTTTTGAAAGCTGGCCATTGTCTCGGAGTGATGAAGCGGCTTATGCTTATTGGATAGAAGCTGTGCCTCGTTATCTGGGGTGGACCTGTATTATTGCCATATTCATTGGCCAGGTGAATGCGCTAAGAAACCTGCAAATTGACGATCAATTTCTCATTAGCAGCGCGCAAAATCACTATATTCTACCTCTTATTTTTGCGCTTGGTGGTTTAATTCTTGTTCAGACCATTACGCGGCGTTTAGGGCGCTCGGCTTTTATTCTTTCTGGCATTGCTATTCTTTATTGGCTGGCTGCTGCGAGTGACCTTTATTTTAAAACCCGCCTTGCTGAGCATTACCGAATGCAGGTTTTGCATAATCTGGCTCTCCCCTTGGTAACCATTTTGTGGGGAGTTGTATTTTACACATTTGTTGCAAAG
>CAXIDO010000088.1:0-7631 GCA_964022745.1 uncultured Methyloligella sp.
AATCCATTTGTACTTTCCTTCTCATAAAGACTTAACGATACTTCTAAGTGTCTTTTTTATCAGCATATTCACTGCAAAAGCTAACTCCGGTGAAATTAACCTGACAAAAGACCAGTCAAATCTCCTAAAGAAAGACGGGCTGGTAACTATCGTCGGGCCTGATGCAAAAGGTGCAGCAGGAATGGTCCAGGCAATAATTGACATCCCCGTCCCTCCTTCAATTCTATGGAATACAATGCTAGATTGCAAAGGAGCAAATCGGTTTATAGAGGGACTTCAACAATGCCGAATATTAAAGAAAGACCCAAAGGGTAAATGGGATGTCCGCGAGCATGTCGTTAGCTGGTTAGCCATCATGCCATCAACGCGCTCTGAATTCCGTTCAGACTATCAAAAACACCGCTCTATTAAATTCATGAGAACAGGTGGTGATTTAAAAATTTTAGAAGGTGAATGGAATCTAAAGTCAGTTCAAAAAGGTAAAGAAACACGTCTAACTTACATGGCCCGGGTAGACCCAGGAACAATCCTTCCCTCTTCAATGATAAGAGCAGCAGTGGAAGCGGACTTTCCTAAAACATTGAAAGCACTACGCAAAGAAGCCATCCGCCGCAAAAAAACAATCAGATTAAAGCAATAAAACTACTCATCCAAAACACCAAAAACCTGATTATAAATCGCAGCTGAAATATGCAAAGCAAACAACGGATAAATCAAAACAGAAATCCAGCCATGAACATAAATTGCATATTCACTTAAGGCCTCTTGCTTGGTCATGAAAGAACCTAATTCAAAGTCAAAAAGATAAATTGCCCCCCCAGAAAATAATAAAATTCCAAGGCCAAGCAAGCTTATTAGAATAAGAACAATATAGATCAAACGATGCAGTAAAAGTGCGAAAAATTTTTGCAAAGGGCGTATTTTATAAGAGTGAATAGGATTAATGTTCGACAGCCGCCAGCCCAAACGAGAAACCATTATTAATAATAGAACAATCCCAAAAGAAGCATGGAGACGTACCAAATCTTCACGCACATCTCCAGGCGGCATATCCTCAAACAATCCAGAAACATAGACAACAACTACAAGTAAACCCACACTTGACCAATGCAGTAGTCGCGCAATTAAGCCATACTGACTGTCGGTATTTTTTAACGTAAGTGCCAAAGAACTTTTAAACCCAAAAAATTAATCCAAACCCTAAACAAAAACTTACTTAAGAGAAAATCTCAATAATTTAATTGCAGCCATTCCATACCCAAATGTTGTTAAACTAAATGAAACCACGACCAACAACATCAGAACTGGATTTAAATCACTCCCTAAAATAGCGGCCACTAAAAACAAACCAGGGTTTGTAATCGAGCCAATCGCCATAGGAAACTGAACATATTTAGGCAATGGAATTTTCGAAGCGTAAATACCAAACAACAACATAGTCATCATCAAAAAATCCAAATGAGAAGATAGAAGTTTGTCTGGATGGGTAAATAACTCAGCCATAAAAGGTACTTTAACTAACTTTGTAAAAGTTAAACACCAAGCCAGTGCCAACGCGATAATAAGCGTAACGCACCCTGTTCTAAGTAAAGTCACATTCCCAGCATGTTTATCTGTAGACATTCAATTCTCCCCCCTAAATAGAAATCTTGGCAGTACATTTATTCGATAAATCGTCCAATTCATTATTCTTTTGAAACAACCTACTGTCTGTATATACTGAATAATTCACATCCCTACTTGCATGAGGGGGAAGAATCTCTTGCCTGAAACGGCACTTCGAAGGAAAACAAGCGTGCAAACATACTTCAGTACAGATGACGTACACCCTAGAGACCGGTTCTCTTACATAAGAGATGTCGCCTGTAAAACTTATGTTGAACTAGAATGTTTGTCAGAGAATGAACATAACTTCACATCAAAAATTTGTGCAGGACAACTAAACAATCTGGGATTATCTGAGGTAATCACAGACCAATGCGAAGTTATTAGAACTAGGGAATATATTAAAAACTCTAAGGCAAATGAAATCATTCTTAGCTTACAGCTCAATGGTACAACCCAAATCTCACAAGACAATCGAGAAGCCAACCTCACACCAGGTATGTTTGCCATATATGACACTGAGCGGATCTATCACTTAAAGTTGGGAGAAAACAACAAACAACTCGTCATTAAAATACCAAGACAAGAGCTAGAAACTAATCTTGGAAACCTCACACTCTTCACATCGCAAGAAATGAGTTTTAAAAACCCACTAAGCAAATTAGCTATTAATTTCATAACAACCCTGCCCTCAATATGTGATGATCTCAACGAAGAAGCGGCAAAAACCATATCTCAACAAGCGATCGATATAATTGCGCAGGCCTTCTCTCATGAATGCCATAATAAAAGCCTTCCGATTGCTCAATCCCGCTTTACAACTTTGATGAGGTTAAAATCTGAAATTGAAACTCATTTGATCAATCATGAATTCAAGCCTTCTAACGCAGCGGCACTTATCGGTATCAGCGTCAGATATGCCAACGAGTTATTAAGTTCCGAAAACACATCATTAGAAAAATATATTTATGAAAGACGTTTAGAGCGGTGTAGAAAATATCTCATTAACCCTAAACTAAAATCCATGAGCATTTCCGAAATTGCTCATACAAATGGTTTCACTAGCGCATCTCATTTTTCAAGGCGATTTAAAGAAAAACACCACATGACACCCCAAAACTACAGAAAAGAAAAACTATAGAAAAACCAGAATTTAGTCCTCAAGAGATTGTTATCCATTTTAAAACAAACCTTTTGAAAAAAACTCGTTTCAGACCTATACTCTTTTACAAACAATAGAATGGCGCAACTGATCAGGCTAATACAAGAATGGCATATTTACAGAAAATTTTGATGAAAACCATAATGGTTTTTATTGTGTTTTTTTCAGCTATTGCCCCTGTCTACGGCTCTGTCATCACTCCAGCACTTAAATCTATAGCTTTCAGCCAGAACACTAAAAGCACCACAATGGCCATGCCCTGCCATAATTCAGGGAGCACTAACAAAGCTGACAAAGTCAAAAACCACAAACAAACAACAGATCAATCAGCTTGTTTTAAACATTGCTTAGAATACCTAAACGACCCTTGCCTGGCCTCTTCTAAGCCAGAATTGAATAACAAGGCAATCAATCAAACTTCACATAATTATTCCATCATTGAAGTACAAAAAATTTCATCATTAACGATAGCAGGTCTTTCCAATAAGGAGCCTCCAAAACAAATCGTTGTCTCAAGTCCTTTAAAAGGTCTCTCTTCCCTCCTTCTAAACACTTCGCGTTTGCGCCAATAAAACATGAATTGAACAGCTTGAGTTTTTTATAAAACTACAAGCCAAATATCTTTTGTGCCGTCAAAGCACTAAAGAAATCCATAATGTTCAACCACCGTTTTTTAAGGCAAGCACCATGTCTGTCTCAATGAAAATTAAAAATTTAATAGTCGCAAAACACACGACTAAATACGGGCTTACACTATTTATTTTAGCCTTTTTCTCCATATGCGTTGTAGCTGGGATAACATCAACTAAATCACTAAAATCCTTCATTTTAATCAAACCTCTACAAGCAAAAGAAACAAACAGAGCCGTTAAAAAATGGACGTGCCCTATGCACCCCCATTATATAGCGGATGATTACGGCACCTGCCCCATATGCGGAATGGATTTAGTTAAAATTCAATCACTCAATGAAACGGCTGATCAAAACAATCCTAATGAAAAACCGATCATAACCATTGCACCAGAAACCATACAGAATATGGGTGTTAGGTTAGCCAAAGTAGAAGCTTCAAAGTTTGGATAAAACATCCGCAGTTTCGGCATCGTCAAAGAAAACGAAAGACTTCAATCTGAAATCTCGGCCCGCGTTGAAGGCTGGGTTGAAACATTGAAAATAACTGCCGTTGGAGATGAAGTTAAATCAGGCGATGTTCTTTTTGAAATGTTTAGCCCAGAGCTCATCGTCTCACAAAGAGATTACCTTCTGGCACTCAAACAATCCAAATCAGCACAAAACAATATTACAAAAAGATTGCTTAGCTTTGGCGTGCAACAAAAAGCCCTAAATCTGATAGCCAAGCAAAAAACCGTCCAACAAAACCTTCCTTTCTTTGCCACTCAAAAAGGAACGATCGCAGAACTGAATGTGACACCTGGAACCTATGTGAAAAAAGGTATGACCATAGCCAAAATCCAGGATTATTCGACCGTTTGGGTGATTGTAAACGTTTCAGAAAAAGATATGGGCTTTATAACCAAGGGAACCAAAACCACCGTCCATTTCCCCAACCTTCCGGGCAAAACAATAAGTTCAAAAGTTGACTATATTTACCCTAAGATCAATGAGAGAACACGCACTGGCCGCGTTCGTCTGATTATAGACAATAAAGAAGGAACTCTACGCCCCGGCACCTATGCAGATGTCGTGTTCAATACACAAATATCAGAGCGCTTAAGCGTTCCTTCAGAAGCCATTCTAAAAGATCAAAATGGAAGTTACGTCGTTACCTCTCTTGGTAATGGTAAGTTTCAATCCAAAGAAGTAAAACTCGGCCTGGTGACAGGAGGGAGAGCAGAGATAAAATCCGGTTTAAAACTCAATCAGGAAATTGTCATATCATCTCAATTCTTAATCGACTCTGAAAGCGCTTTGCGTGAGTCATTTAAAAAGTTAGAGCAGAAACAACGCCCATTAAGCCAATTAAACTTAAGTAAAATCGATCTGGCTAAATTTGACCATATGGTGGACGCCGCTCTCTATATACATGAAGCTCTAACTAAAAATTTTGATATAGAAAAAAAATACCTGGAACCTGCCATTACGATCAAAACAATTCTTTGGACAACCTACAGAGACACCAAATTAGCAAGCATCCTAATGGAAACTGAAGCAGCCTTGAAAGAAGCCCAAAATTCAAAAACAAAAAGCGAATTAAAATCAGCTTTATCTCAAATGACAAACGCCCTTGAACCATGGCTCCTGCAAGGCAAACCAGAGCATTACAAATCAAAAAAACTGAATATATTCAAAACCAAAACCAGCAATCAGCACTGGATACAATTAAGCCAAACACCATTAAACCCATACAATCAAGAACTGTCCTATCTGATACCATGGCCAGAGATCTCCCAAATATCGATGGAGGAGAATGATAAAGAAAAAACTCCCGATACGAATAAATCAATGAGGGGCAGCAACTCCATGAGAGGTAGCGGCCATGACCACTAAAAAGACCTCAAAAATGAGCACAACGAAACCTAATAACATAAGCTCCGAGAACGATCTACACGATCCTAAAAACTCATCCATAGCAAAGGTAATCGGCTGGTCAATTAAAAACCAACTCCTTGTCCTTATCGGTACAATTGCGCTCATCGCTGCTGGTTGGATGTCAATCAAAAGCACCCCCTTAGATGCCATTCCAGATCTAACAGATACGCAAGTCATCATCAGAACTGAGTTTCAAGGACAATCTCCACAAATCATTGAAGACCTCGTCACTTATCCTCTTTCAACAACACTTCTAGGCCTTCCAAAAACCAAAGATGTCCGCGGTTTCTCAATGTTCGGCACCAGCTTTGTTTATGTCATCTTCGAAGATGGCGTCGATCAATATTGGGCAAGATCACGGGTCAGCGAAGCCCTTTCTAAAGTTAGAAACCAACTCCCCCCCAACGCGTCTCCAGAAATGGGTCCAGATGCAACAGGTGTTGGATGGGTCTATCAATATAGCCTCATCGATACATCTAACAAATTAGACCTCTCTCAACTAAGGTCCTTGCAAGACTGGTTCTTAAAATTCGAACTCGCAACAGTGGATGGCGTCTCTGAAGTCGCCTCAGTTGGCGGCTTTGTGAAAGAATACCAAGTCCTCTTAGATCCCAATCGCCTACGCGCCTATGATATTCCAATCTCAAGAATAACAAATGCAGTTAAAGCCTCTAGTCAAGAAGTCGGAGGGCGAGTACTAGAGCAAGCTGAAACAGAACTGATCATTCGCTCAAAAGGCTATATCGAGAAGAAAGAAGACCTGGAAAACACTGTTGTGTTCTCTGCCAATGGCTCACCTGTTCTCCTAAAAGATGTCGCGCGAATAATCGAAGGCCCCGAATTACGCCGAGGTGTCGTTGAACTAAATGGCACAGGAGAAGTCGTAAGCGGTATTGTCATCATGCGATCTGGTGAAAACGCTCTCAACGTCATCAAAGCCATCAAGAAAAAGCTAAAAGAGCTAGAACCAGGTCTGCCTCAAGGGGTCAAAATAATCCCCGTCTATGACAGAGCCCCCCTAATTGAAAAAGCCGTAAGTTACCTAACCCACAAACTAATAGAAGAAGGTCTCGTCGTTGCTTTTGTCTGCCTGATATTCCTCCTTCATGCGAGATCCGCATTCGTTGCAATCATCACCCTCCCTCTTGGCATCATTGGCGCATTTATCATTATGTCCTGGCAGGGGTTAACCGCTAACATCATGTCGCTTGGTGGCATTGCCATCGCAATTGGAGCGATGGTCGACGCATCAATCGTTATGGTAGAAAACGCTCACCGCAAACTGGCAGACCTTCCAACAGAAGCAACAAAATCACAAAAGCAACAAGCTATAATAACATCAGCCAAAGAAGTCGGCCCAGGTCTGTTTTTCTCCCTTTTAATCATCACCGTTTCTTTTATCCCCGTCTTTGCGCTAACCGGCCAAAGCTACAAACTCTTCGCTCCCCTTGCTTTTACCAAAACATACGCAATGGCAATCGCCTCACTCCTTTCAATAACGCTTGTACCAATCCTAATGGTCTGGCTCATTAAAGGGCGCATTCTTCCTGAAATGAGCAATCCTATAAATCGCTTTTTTGTAGCCATCTACACACCGGTTTTAAAAGGAGCGCTCAGAGCTAAATGGTTCACTCTAACTCTGCTTGCCTGTTTAATGCTCTCAGTCATCTACCCTATAAAAAACATCGGCAGCGAATTCATGCCACCTCTTTATGAAGGCGAGCTTTTATATATGCCAACCACACTCCCCGGTGTCTCCCTCACTAAGGCCAAAGAAATCTTAGCTCAAACCAATCGTCTCATTAAAACCATGCCAGAGGTCGAACAAGTTTTCGGCAAAGCTGGACGAGCTGACACCGCAACAGACCCAGCGCCCATAACAATGATCGAAACCTGGGTAAAATTGAGAGACAAATCAGAATGGCGAGACGATTTAACCGTAAAAAGCCTCATTAAAGAACTCGATCAGCGAACCAAAATTCCTGGCCTGATTAATTCATGGGGGTACCCTATTAAAATCCGCATGGATATGATCTCAACCGGCATCAGAACTCCAGTTGGTATTAAAATTTCCGGCAATGACTTAAAAACAATAGAGCGCATCGCACTCGAAGTTGAAGCCAGCGTGAAAAAAGTAAAAGGCACCAGATCAGCCTTTGCAGACAGGGTCATTGGCGGTAAATATCTTGAGATCTCACCAAACAGACGCGAACTTGCCCGGCAAAATATAGACCTAGGCGTCTTTCAGGCTGTTATTCAAACGGCACTTGGTGGCATGAAACTCTCAGAAAGCGTCGAGGGTAGAGAGCGCTAC
>CAXIDO010000089.1:0-7605 GCA_964022745.1 uncultured Methyloligella sp.
ATATTTTTCATTTCAAAAGAACGAAGCTTAGCACTTCCACTTGTTTTAGCTCGCTTCTTAACACTAGAGCGAACAACCGATTGCAACTGAAGAGAGCCATTTTTAATCTTAACATTACGAAGAGAAATCAAATTAGGACTAAGCTGAAAACCAGAAAGTGCCGCTTCTTGTACGGCTACTTCTGCTTGAGCTCCTTTTGAGCGCCCCTTCCTCTTAGAAGCTTTCTGCTGCGCACCTTTCTGGCCCACATCAAAAGAAGGACGTCCATTCTGATCAAATTGTAATAATAATTTCGGACTATCAAGTGTCACAGTGCTTGCCTCAACCACCCCCTTCAATAAAGGAGGCACCGCAACCCAAAGCGTCAGCTCTTTAACATCAAGAACCGGCTTTCCATTTTTTCCACTTTCACCAATGCGAATATTTTCCGCCCGCACATAAGGCGCTGGTAGCAAGCGGACATTTAGCCCACCATCAAGCTCAACCTTGCTTCCCATAATTTCAGAAAGACGCACCTCAAAGTCAGTGCGATAATCATCCCAGTTAATCAGCAAGGGAACTGTAAACAGAGCGGTTAAGACCAAAATCATAAAGGCTGCTATTGCAGTGAGTAGATTATTCAAGGCACTGTTCCTTAAAACCGACAGGTAAGTATCAGGCAATAACTAAAAAACACATAAATTAAAAAATAACATTCAATTGAGCATAAAACGAACTGAAACCATCAACAATATTCCAATCCATATAAATTTCTGCATTAATAATAAACGCGACCTGTCGGTTGCTTCTTGCGGATGCCTAAAGGCATCTGAAGCAAACCTTGCGGATGCCAAGTGGGCATCTGAAGCAAAAAAAAGCAACCTGAAGGCACACTAAGATAGTATCAAATAACAATTTATATCATTATCATCTATTTCAGTCATAAATTTGAACAAAGATCAATAATCTAACAGAGCTATAGATCAATATCTGAGAGCACCATGACAAAACAAAATCACTATATAAAAAGGTTAAAATGGGCTCTAAAATACAAATCCAGGGGCTTAAAACCCGTTTATAACGAATTATACTATGATCGCATAGCACCCCACATCAGCGCCTTTGTTAAAAATAAAGACTATTTTCTATGGTTTGTTGCCCTTTTAATCGGAATTTCAGTCGGAGGCGCCACTCTTTTATTCCGGCATTTAATCGGGGCCTTCCAATGGCTCTGGCTTGGTACCGCCAACGAACAAAGCGGAGATTTCTTTCAAACCACACCTAGCTATGTCTTCTTCATAGCCCCCATCATCGGTGGAATTATCGTGGGCCAAATCCTCCATCATTTCATGCCAGGGAAACGAGCACACGCTGTCGCAGACGTAATAGAAGCCAAAGCCATCAAAGGCGCGTACATAGACTTAAAAACCGGCATCTGGAGCGCAATAATCGCCGTTATTAGTTTAGGTTTTGGCGCAAGTGCAGGCCGTGAAGGTCCTGTCGTCCACCTCGGTGCTACACTCTCTTCATTCATTTCGCGTGCGTCCGAACTCACCTTCGCCCATCGCCGCATCCTAATGGCGTCTGGCGCAGCTGCAGCTGTCAGTGCCTCTTTCAATGCCCCCATTGCCGGCGTTCTATTTGCCCACGAAGTAATCCTGGCACATTATGCCCTAAGTGCATTCGTCCCCGTTGTTCTGGCCAGTGTGGCAGGCGCCATCATTGTGCGCATCACCATTGGAGAATTCCCGGCCTTTATCATACCCGACTATTCCATTTCATCTTATTTGGAATTCCCAGCCTTCGCCGCTTTAGGGCTTTTTGCCGCTTTTATTTCTATTTTGTTTCAATTAAGTATGTCCACAACCGAGCGGATAGCCTGGAGCTATAACCTCCCCATCTGGGCGCGCCCAATAATAGGTGGTGTTCTTGTCGGCTCAATCGCTGTATTTTTCCCTGAAGTGTTAGGCGTGGGCTACGACACAACAGACAACGCTTTAAAACAAAACCTAAGCCTCACACTGTTGCTTTCCTTATTGCTCGCAAAAATCATCGCCACCTCGATCACTCTGGCTTCCAGATTTGGCGGCGGCATCTTCTCGCCTTCTCTTTATTTGGGCGCTTGTGCCGGCGGCGCCTTCGGCCTCATCATAGCGCACTTTTTCCCAGGCACCGCCTCAAGCCATGGGCTTTACGCCATCCTCGGCATGGGCGGCGTCGCAGCCGCCATTTTAGGCGCGCCCATTTCCACCGCCATGATCGTCTTTGAGCTTACCGGCGGCTATGAAATGACAATCGCCCTCCTGGTCACCGTCTCAATCTCAACAGCGCTTTCAAATGCAGTCTTAGGGATGAGTTTCTTTCACTGGCAACTCTCAACCAGAGGATTATTCTTGGCAGCAGGCCCTCACAAACAAATTGCCAAAACCCTAACAGTCAATGAATTCTACACACCGTTGGAAACCACGAAAGAAACGTCTGAAAAAGAAGAAGAACCTCCACACTTACAACCAGATGAAAACGGCAAATACCCCGCCAGCCTTAACCTAACAGATAACATCGAAAAAGCTCTACGAGCCTTCAATCAAAGCGGCGAAGAAAAACTGCCCATCATCATAGACAAACACAACACCCAAATCCTGGGCCACGCCACCCACCTAGCCGCCCTAAACGCCTACAACAAATCGCTGATACATGCACATGAGGAAGAGCATAAGTAGGGTTTAGTGGCTAGATGGCTTACCTAACACAGAATCAGAATTACTTGCCACTTTAAGCTACTAAACTATTAACACTCAAGGATCCAATTATATTGAGTTGAAAAATTTACATTAAAAAGTAAACCGGTTATTTCTGTATGTAAAATAAGAGAGCTTATTCTATTACCTTAGATACCAATTCAATTAATTCAGAATTAGATTTATCGCCATCCTCAAAAGTTTCTATTGGAGTAACAATGTGCATGGTTGTGACATGTTTATTCGACTGCATAGCCCAAAAAAGGTATTTTAGACCGCCACCATCTTTCAAAGCACAAACAGCAATTCTTGTATGGACTTCAACACTGTTCTTAGTAAAAAATGGTTTGATCTTTTCTACACCAAATTTATCACATTTGCTCATGCCCTTTGTGACCATATCATCTAACAGCTCAGCGAGTTCTTTTGGAGCATACCTATTCCCATGTAAAAAATAGCTTATGGAAAACCCTACAGCCCCCATCCCACTGTTCTCTGAACCTTTAAAGTAAACACTAGAGTTCTTAACTACCAGATGATCAAACCCCAAATAGCTAAGAAGAGTTATTAAAGTTCTTTGTTCTATGTCTCTCTTTCTACCCACATCAGTTTTTTTTGAGATCAAATTCTGCGGATTATACTTCACGGAGTTCATCCTATTTCGCCAACAATCCAGAGCCGTATAAAACGCAGCCTTAATTCCTTTTAAACTTACGGTAGTTCTTTTCTTGTTTTTAATAATATCTAGATTATAACCATTGTTTATTTTATTAAGCGTTGGCGCATCCAAACCGAGTGGTATTAAATTGCCATAAGACGTAGCATAAGATTTAAATTTGCCTACGAATTTCTTATCAACATACAAATTAACAATTCCATCTACAGGCTTACCCTGAGCTAAATAAGTTAATGCCCATCCTAACTCTGCACTATATCCGAGATAAAATAAAAATTTTCGGGACTTGATATTACATACAGTTGCGTTAAGTGAGTTTTCTGGATGAATACTGTATACTTCCCAAAGTGTATGCTTTTTAAAAGTTTTGTAATTATTTTTGGCTTGAGCATTTGCACTCATTGAGACTGCTGCAATAAATGCAAAAAACATAAAACACACTCGTTTAATCACAGCATAATACCTCGCAATAAAACAATAAATATTAAACAATCATTCTAATGTTTCATGATCCAAATTGTAAACATTACTAAATAAAAAAACATCATAATCATAGTATTCATGAATAAAAATATTAGATACGTATTTCTATCGTTCAAAATTTTAGCATCAATTAAATTCATAATTTTTGGAACAGAGTAAAAACATAACTCTTCTTCAATCTATTATTTTAGGTAAAACAAACCTCGACCTCACCTGCCCAAAACATAAGCACGTCCCCCTCAAACTTACTCTCCCTGAAAACACAACTACCCACTACATCCTTGTTATCCCACAACAATCCCCCCGCCCTCCATTCTGGCCCGCCCCTTGCACAATAAAAAATGTTGAACTGAATTCAGGAATAAGGTGCATAAAATGTTTTTAAAAAAATTGTCCGGGTTACTTGCCGTTATTTGTCTTTTTTTTACTTTGAGTAGCACATTAACTGTCAGTGCCATCTCAGCTGAGACAGCAAAAGCAGCCGAACACACTGTCGAAATTAAGGGCATGGAGTTCAGCCCCAAAACCCTCACCATCAAAGCCGGAGACAAAGTCAAATTCATCAATAAAGACAGCGCCCCGCACACAGCATCAGCCACAGATGGCAGATTTGAAAGCGGTGAGCTCCAAGAGGGACAAAGCGAAATAGTCACATTCGAAAAAGCAGACACATACGCTTATTATTGCATGTTCCACCCCTCAATGAGCGGCAAGATCATCGTTGAGTGATCTCTTGCTAATCAACAATTAGCAGTTGATCTTAATCAGCTGATTTGTGAGCTCAAGAAGCTTAGGATTTTCAAGCAATTTTTTAGCTTGGTGAGCATCTTGGCAATTTCTAGCCTTGTCTGTGTTCGCAATAGCGCGTAAAGCAAAAAAGGTTCCTGTCAAAGAATTGTGCTTCGCCGCATTATCAATGAGCTGCGTACAAGCTTTCACAATTTGTGTATTCGGCACCTTGCCACCACCCTGTGTGCAAGTTGCATAATCCTTCTCCAAGCCCTCATAAGCCTGAACCTGTGAAGTTGCTAAAACACCAAAACAAAAAATCGATAGTATCAATAAAACACGCATAAACTCCCTGCCTTCCTCAAATTCTTTAAGTAAATCTCTGAAGTTAAAAACAAGAGTGAGCAAAATCCCACTCAGTGTAAAGTTAAATAAGTTTAATCAAGCCATACCCAAAAGCCCAAATCCCTCCTTTTCGTCTCTAAAACTGACTTAAATCCTACTTACCTAACCCAAAAGTGGATAACCTCCCCTTTTGGCCTCAATAACCACGTACCAAGAGCCCCCCACCTTTTTTTTCACACAAAACTCCGATAGGTTGGTCTTTAAGAATCTAAAAGAAAAACCTAACTGAGAAAAAGCCTTCAATGTCATCAAATGCTAAAGCCCCATCTCTCTCAGAGCGCGCAAAAGGTAACATTGCAGCGCCAACATCACCTTATTTAAACGGGCTCAATGAGGAACAAGCTGATGCCGTTCTCACAACAGACGGCCCCGTTTTGGTACTTGCAGGCGCCGGCACAGGCAAAACACGCGTTCTCACCACCCGCATCGGACATATCCTGGCCACCGGCAAAGCCCGGCCTAATGAAATTCTCGCCGTGACCTTCACCAACAAAGCCACCAGAGAAATGAAGAACCGCATCGGCGCGATGATCGGCGGCATGGTTGAAGGCATGCCCTGGCTCGGTACTTTCCACTCCATCGGTGTGAAAATCCTGCGCAGACACGCCGAAATGGCAGACCTCAAATCAAACTTCACAATTCTGGATGGCGATGACAGCCTGCGCTTAATGAAGCAACTCATCAAAGCCGAGAATATCGACGAAAAACGCTGGCCCCCTCGCCGCCTTGCGACCATCATCGACGGCTGGAAAAACAGAGGTCTTACACCAGAAAAAGTCCCCTCAAATGAGCGCAGCATTTTCGCCGATGGCCGCGGCCTCAGTCTTTATGCCGCCTATCAAAAACGTTTGAAAGAACTCAATGCAGTTGACTTTGGTGACCTCTTGTTGGAGATGAACAAACTCCTTGCAGACAACCCAGACATCTTAAAAGAATATCACCGCCGCTTTAAATATATTTTGGTAGACGAATATCAAGATACCAATGTCGCACAATATATGTGGCTCCGCCTCATCGCCCAAGGCACTGGCAACATCTGCTGCGTGGGCGATGATGATCAAGCCATTTACGGCTGGCGCGGCGCAGAAGTTGATAACATCCTCCGCTTTGAGAAAGATTTCCCCGGCGCTAAAACCATCCGCCTGGAGCGCAACTACAGATCAACCGGCCACATCTTAGCCGCCGCCTCCGGCCTCATTTCTCACAACGAAGACCGCTTAGGCAAAACATTGCACACAGAAGACGGCCTCGGCGATCAAGTCACACTCAAAGGCGTGTGGGATGACGCAGAAGAAGCCCGCTCCATTGGTGACGAAATCGAAGCGCTTCAAACAAAACAGCACCCACTAAACGAAATAGCCATTCTCGTCCGCGCCTCTTTTCAAATGCGCGCCTTTGAAGATCGCTTCGTTACATTAGGCCTGCCCTACCGCGTCATCGGTGGCCCGCGTTTTTATGAAAGGCTCGAGATTAAAGACGCTTGCGCTTATTTCGATGTCGTCCTCAACCCGGCAAATGACCTGAAATTCGAGCGCATCATCAACACACCAAAACGCGGCCTTGCTAACGCAACGCTTGAGGTCCTCCATCACCATGCAAGGTCCAGAGGCATTTCGCTGTTTGAATCAGCAATGGAGATCGTCGATACAGAAGAACTGCGCCCCAAACCACGCGGATCATTGCGCGCACTTATAGAACGTTTTGGTCATTGGCGCTCACTAGTAGAAGCCACACCGCACACAGAACTCGCCGAACAAATCTTAGATGACAGCGGCTACACAGAGATGTGGCAAAAAGACAAAAGCCCACAAGCCCAAACAAGATTAGAAAACTTAAAAGAACTCATCCGCTATATGGGCGAATTTGAAAATCTCGCCGGATTTATGGAACACGTCTCGCTGGTGATGGATGCCGATGCAAACAATGATGGTGACCGAGTGAACCTGATGACCCTGCACGCCGCAAAAGGCCTCGAGTTTGACACCGTATTCCTCCCCGGTTGGGAAGAAGGGTTATTCCCTCACCAGCGCTCTCTCGACGAAGAAGGCAAGTCAGGCCTCGAGGAAGAACGACGCCTTGGCTATGTCGGTATCACAAGAGCCAAGAAAAAGTCCCACATCAGCTTCACCCAAAACCGCCGCATCCACGGCTCTTGGGTCACCCAGCCACCATCGCGCTTCATAGATGAGCTGCCTGAGAAAAACATTGAAGTCATTGAACAAATGGGCAATTTCGGCGGCTATGCAACCTCTCGCTTTGAGAACATGCCCCAAAACTATGAGCGCACCCCGAAAGGTAACGCGAATGCTGGTAAAAATTATAATAGAAAATCAGCAAGCAATTTCACCAAAACTATCGATGCAAAAGTCATCGCTAAGAAAACAGTGACAACAGATTATGAAGTCGGCGAACGCATCTTCCACCAAAAGTTCGGCTACGGCGCCATCACAAACATCAACGGCGATACCCTGGACATAGACTTCGAAAAAGCCAGCCCAAAAAAAGTAAAGGCCAGCTTTGTGGAGAAGCATTGAAGTTAAAGTCCAGCTTTTTGGAGAGGTAGTTAAGACTACAAGCATGAAACATCCCTAATAG
>CAXIDO010000090.1:0-7577 GCA_964022745.1 uncultured Methyloligella sp.
GTCAGTAACAAGACTGTACAAACTAAGGAAGTATGTCAGAATTCACACTATATTAGTACGTAGAAGAGAAATAGCATAGCGATCATGGCTTGATAACAAAATCAATTCGCACTACTTTTAAAGAATACAAAAACAGGAAAAAGGTTTAATTCCATATGATATCTCAGTCACTTTCCTTCAAGCAAAAAATGAAAACAACTGTCGCGCTCGTCTTTGGAACCACTCTCATGGGGGTTTCGTCAGCCAATGCAGTCAATAAAGTGATTGATACAAAAGATACACACCTTGCTCCGCATCGAGCTGTATATAATCTCACTTTAAAAGATACACATTCGAGTGCAAACATCGCTGATGCTCATGGTCGCATGGTTTTCGAAATAAGCGGTTCTAAATGTGAAGGCTACCTAGTCAATATGCGCTTTATCCTCTCGATCGCTGATACAAAAGGTACGGTCAATTTAACAGATGTCAGAACTTCAAGTTGGGAAGATGGAAAAGCGGAACGTTTTCGTTTTAATACAAGCCAATATTACAATCAGAAGTTTTCCAAAGCGACAATAGGTGATGCAGCCAGAAAAAATAAAAACGATGGCATTCAGGTCAAAATAGAAAGTCCAAAGCCCGGCACTGTTAAATTTGATCAAAAAGCATACTTTCCAACTGAGCATACAAAGCTGATGCTAGAAGGTGCTTTGCAAGGGAAAAAGGTTGTCCAAGCTCCGATCTATGATGGCTCAGAAAATGGCAACACTCTTTACGATACAACAGCCATCATCGGCAAAGAACTAGCGTCAGATGCTACGATTAAGACTAGTAAAGTTAAAAACATTGACGTTCTTAAAGATATGAAGTCATGGCCAGTTGCTATTTCCTTCTTTGATAAAAAGAAAAGCACCAAACAAGATTTAATCCCTGATTATGAAATCGCATTCAGACTTTATGAAAACGGTGTAAGCCGGAATTTGCTGATCGATTACGGAGATTTCTCGCTTGATGGCAAGGTTTCAAATATTGAATTTCTACCTGAAAATAAATGCAACTAAGAAATGTAACACCTTGTAATCAATGTGGAAATTAATAAAATTCCCATAACCGCGCCGCCCCTCGAACACCGCTTGTTGGCCCATATTGAGGGCGGCGTATATCAATATGAGGATCAGATGAAAATATGGTTGTAGCCATCAGTTTAGGCAACATGTCATAAAGATGGTCCAGTTCAGAAAGCCCGCCACCCAAAATAATTGTGTCAGGGTCACAAATATTCACAACAATAGATAAAGCCCGCGCAGTACGAGAAGCATGTTTCTCTAATGAGGTTTGGGCATCAGCATCATCACTGGTCGCGCCATTTATGAGCTCCTCTACAGAGTTATAAGACGCATTAAATTCTGAATTATGATGCCTAATAAGCGCTGGGCCTGAAATCCAACTTTCAATGCATCCCTTTTGACCACACCAGCAAAGGGCAGCTGATTTTTGTTCTTCATTAGTAGGAAAGGGCAGGGAACAATGACCCCACTCACCACCAATTGAGCGTGGTCCATTGAGGATTTTTTTATCAATAACCAGGCCGCCACCAACGCCAGTCCCCATTATAACCCCAAAAACAGAATTCACATTTTTTCCAGAACCATCAACGCTTTCTGAAAGAGCAAAACAATTCGCATCATTTTCAAATCTGAGTTGGCGATCTAAAGCTTCCTCTAGGTCAACATGGAAAGGTTGATCATTAAGCCATGTGCTATTCGCATTTTGAATGAGGCCTGTCTTGGGGCAAACAGAACCGGGTATACAGATACCCACTGGAGCAGGACTATTAAGCTCTATTTCAATTGCTGCAACCATTTCAGATATGGTCAAAATAGTAGATTGATAATTATGACGAGGTGTTGCTCGGCGCTGTGTGAATAAGGTGTCTCCATCATGAGAAACAGCGGCGCCAAAAATTTTTGTTCCACCAAGGTCAATCCCTATATGGAAAGTCATTATTGAGATCCAAGAAGTTGAATGCGGGCTGCCTCCACACCTTCAGGGCTTATATTTTCAGTAGAACAAAAAGCTAACAACAGACTTTCATCAGAGGTTACAAAGTCAAGCACGCCCCCTAAAAACTTAAGATTCTCTTTGAGGCGAATAATGTCAGAGCCTTCAATACCTGTAAGAGCCATGAATTTAGTTATTTCTTCCGGTGATTGAGATATGTAAGCTAATGATTTTATTGCAATAAATGCCGCGGATTTCATGCTGATTTGTTCGTTTGATGACGGCATAAGCGGCTCCTGAATGAATGTTTCAAACTTTAATTAAATATGAAAAAGTTAAAAATATAAACGCTTATTTTACATGTTTAGGATTATATAACATATTGGTATGTAATCTTTGTCATTCAATTATGAAACCTGCAAAGGATTTATGGCTGCATGGGAATGTTATATTTCACTTAAGTAAGGCGTTTTGAGTTATGTCACAAAGTATTCTAATTGTTGAAGATAATGAGCTTAACATGAAGTTGTTTCATGATTTGTTATCTGCTCACGGCTATACAGTATACCAAACTCGAAATGGTGTAGACGCCCTGGAATTGGCGCGTCTTCATAGACCTGACTTAATTCTAATGGATATACAATTACCTGAAGTTTCTGGTCTTGAAGTGACCAAATGGCTGAAGGATGACGATGAGTTATGCAAGATCCCAGTTGTTGCTGTTACAGCTTTCGCGATGAAAGGTGATGAAGAGCGCATAAGGGAAGGGGGCTGTGAAGGCTATATCTCCAAGCCTATATCAGTTACGCATTTTTTGGAAACAATTGGTCAACTTTTAACAGTGACCGAGGATGAGGATGTTTCGCAATGACCGCAAGAGTATTAGTGGTTGATGATATTAAGGCCAACGTCAAATTACTGGAAGCTCGTTTAAGTGCTGAGTATTTTGAAATATTAACAGCCTATTCGGGCCCGGAAGCTCTAGAAGTTTGTGAGGTTGAGCGAATTGACGTGATTTTACTAGACGTCATGATGCCAGGTATGGACGGCTTTGAGGTCTGTGAACGGTTAAAAAGAAATCCTAAAACGCAGCACATCCCAGTTGTCATGGTAACAGCCTTGGACACGCCTTCAGATCGGTTGCATGGTTTGGAAGCCGGTGCCGATGACTTCTTAACAAAGCCGGTTGATGATGTTGCTCTGGTAACAAGAGTTAAGAATCTGGCGCGTTTAAAAATGCTGACAGATGAAATGACCATGAGAGCCGAAACCGGTAGCCAAATGGGCTTGTCTCAAGAAACAACACCTATTTTCAGTGAAAGAAAATGGGCCGGTAATGTCTTAATTGTTGAGGATAATCAGCGATCTGCAGACAGAATGACCAAAAATCTCACTAAAGAACATTCAATTGAAATTGAGCACAACCCTCAAGAAGCGCTCTTTAAACTAGCTGAGCAAGAGTATGATTTGCTTGTTATCAGTCTTGATTTAAATGGAGTTGATGGGTTGCGTTTGGCAAGCCAGGTACGCTCATTAGAGAGAACAAGAAGTCTACCAATTCTTATTATTGTGAACCCCGAAGATAAGGCTCGTTTAATGCGTGGGCTTGATATGGGGGTTAATGACTATATGGTACGCCCAGTTTGCGCAAATGAAATGATGGCAAGAGTAAATACTCAAGTACGCCGTAAGAAATATACTGACTATTTGCGCAACTGTTTAGAGACAAAAGTTGAGTTAGCTGTAACGGATGCTCTAACCGGTTTGCATAATCGTCATTATTTAGAAAGTCACTTAAAGACCCTTTTTGATGAAGCCAATAGCCAAAGAAAATCATTATCTGTATTAATGACTGATATCGATTATTTCAAATCAGTCAACGACACTTATGGTCATGACGTGGGTGATCTCGTACTTAAAGAATTTGCTCGCCGTATTCGTACAAACATTCGTGGAATGGATTTAGCCTGTCGTATTGGCGGTGAAGAATTTGTTATCGTTATGCCAGATACCAGCTTAACTGAATGTTATAATGTAGCTGAACGGTTGAGAAAATCGATTGAAATGGAACAATTTCACATTCCTCAACTTGATAAGCCGCTTGATATAACCACAAGCATTGGCATTACATCTCTTGATAAAGACATCAAAGATACAGATTTGCTAATGAAACGAGCGGATCAAGCGCTTTATTGTGCGAAAAGAGATGGACGAAATCGGGTAGCAGCTGACGCAGCTTAAGCTCAACTTCTCTCATTTCTAATTACATAAAGTGAGATAATCAGCATAAGGCAGTCATATATTGATTGTTTGTGATATAGAATATCAGCACTCTAGTTGTGGAAAACAGGAAAAACACCAGAACCGCAAAATATAAGCGATTCTGCCTATAAATGGCAAAAATATAGACAATATTAACAGGCTAGTGTCACGAATTTACCATTTTTCTTTACAATGATGTTGAAATATAGCTAAGAAAATAGGGGATAATATTGATTTATTGTGCCATTGCGCTAATTTGTCTACAAGTGCAAAAAATATATTTTTAACTAGCAAGCCAAATCTAAAGAATTTAGATGCAATTTTTTCCTTTATAGGTCGCTTGTTAGGTGAGTTATTCGGCGGCTTTGATGTTGGGGTATCTAAATCTTTTTTTAAAATTTCCTAATATTAAAACTGTCTTCGAAAATCCCAGCGGGATGTACAGGTACCGCCGCATCTCCTGGTTCCGTTGGGTGCGGTCGGCTGGAATCGGTATGAGTGGCCTCCTCGTTACGCCGATACTAGTCGACCTCGAAGTCAAATGACCATAGGCCCTCTTTGGTCCATTTGACAAAGGCTGGCCTCGCAACTTCGGTTTCACCCCGCTACCGTTGTGTTGTGGGGCCAGCTGCATTTTAAGCCCACTATTCTCTTTATTAGCCTTAAATTTATTGAGGGTTTAGACCTCAAAAAGTTGGTTTCTGCAAATTTAAAGGCAAATCGAACGATATATAATCATTAAACAGACGGGAATAGCGCGCACAAAACGCATAAATGCCTTCCCGATTTTTAATCAAGATAAATATAATTAAGTCTGGTGGAGGTAATCGAATATTTTATTAACCATAAAATATCACAGAATAAAAAATCCTTATTTCTTACCTGAGGAGAAAAGAAATAAGGAATAAAAATTTTACTTGATTTTTGCTTCTTTAAATTCGACGTGCTTACGAGCTACTGGGTCGTATTTTTTAAGAACCATTTTTTCAGTCATTGTACGGGCATTCTTTTTCGTGACGTAATAAAAGCCAGTACCTTCTGTGCTTAGTAGTTTAATCTTTTGTGTGGTCGGCTTAGCCATTATTCAATGCCTTTAAAAATTCAATTAATTAATCATTTCAGTGTAGGTGCCCGCCAGAGTACAATTACAGTTTTTATTGCGCTCAATAGCCAAGGTCTTAAGTAGGGGCGAACATGCCGTGAGTTGCTCCATCTGTCAAGAGGGAGTTTCCATTTCAATTGCTTCAATTTGAAATCTTTTTTCAGAATATTGATAAAATGACACTTTATTAGGTTGTCTAAAAGCTAAAGGGGAAGATAAGTGCTCGTTTACATCTTCAAGTATAACCCTCGTCATAGGGTGTAATTTGAGTGAAAGAGCCTCCTCAAAGCTAAACCAAGCCGTTTTAACAAGTTCATTGTCACCATCACCAGTCCAGCCGACAGGTCCCTCATAATCGTGTAAAAAAAATCGGGTATCAAACCGTTGCTTTATTCCTGGAGGAGTAATTGCTCTGGATAAAAAGATAATATTTTCAAACAGAGGAATGAATTGGTCGGATTGTAAAAAATGAGAGCTGAAAGGGTGAGTTTGAGGGGCAATATTAATCGAATTCTCCATAACCTCTGGAGCAAGATGCAATCCAGTCTCTTCATAAAGCTCTCTAAGCGCACAAAGCACCAAACCAGCCCCTAACTCACGCTGAGAACTAAAAAGGCCGTTATGGGCTAATTTTTGCTTTGTAGAGAGAGAAAAATTATCTGGAATGCCAGCGAGACGAGTAAGTCCTTGTTTAGAGGTCGGAGTGAAAAGCTTATTTTTAGGGTAAGTATCCAATAGATGACTATCCCGGCCTGTAAGAATAGACGTTTGTAGTGCTTGTCGATCAAAGTCGGGTAAATAATTTTCAGCTAAATTTAAATCAGCAAGGTCTAGTGCGCCCCCAGGAAACACATAGACGTCAGGCATGAATGAACTTTTCTGATGCCTTAACCCCATCAGTATCTTAAATGGAGAATGTCTGCGGTCAATTACAAGTAAACTGGCCGCATCTCTCGGATGGATAAGGGGGTGTTTGTCAGATCTGTCCTTCCCGTTGAGAAGCTTTAATCTGTCAAACGAATGCGCCATAGAAAATCCTAACCTATAATCTCGTTAAAGATTTAGTTTAAGCACCCCATATTCCATCAAACAAGTGCGAATTAGCAGTCAAAAAAAGCTATGTTTTAAGCATTTGGCATTTGGGAGGTCGGATATTCATCAGCTTCGTTATGATGCGGATTAAACCCATGCATATAATTAGCCCACTGCACACCAATTAAAGCGCCCTTAATGCGTGGTAATAGCCAGGCGCACATTAGTAAGGTCATGGGAAGCCATAAGGCAACATGTATCCAAATTGCTGGCATATAAGCAATTTCTACTGCCATCATAAGCGGCAAAATCACGTGTCCAACAACAAAAATTGTAAAATAAGGAGGGGCATCATCAGCACGGTGATGGTGAAGCTCTTCACCACAAGCCGAACATTGATTATTGACCTTTAAGAATTTGCCAAAAATAGAGCCTTTTTTGCAATTCGGGCATTTTTGAGCAAATCCGCTAAGAACCGCACGCATAATATTGCGTTTTGGTAATGTAACATTTTCATATGCTGCTTTTTCAATCATGACCAAAACTTACTTTCTAAATATAACTTAATCAATAATAATTTAATTATCGGACATTTTGTCACAACCAGTAAAAGAACTGGTTAAAGTAAGGAATAAAATCATCCCTCCTTGGGCTTTCTTTTGGATAATACCCGCCCACCTTTACGTTTAGCATCTTTTTTAGACGTTGAGGAAGTCTTAGCCCGTTTTTTAGAACCTGATGTACCAGATTTCTGTTCATTATCTGAGTTTTTAAAATTAGATGCCTCTCTCGTTGTTTTTGTTGTCTCCCTACGTTTCCCCTTAAAAGAACTTGATTTATGACGAGATGGTTTTCTTATGCGAGATCGAGGCGCCCGTGAAACTTTAGCGCTACCAGCAACGCCGTTCGATATCATTTCAAATCGAATAGCCCCGGCCGTTGGGACGATTTCAACAAGGCGAACATCAACCCGCTGGCCAAGATGAAACCGTTCTCCAGTGCGTTCGCCTACAAGAGCCTGATGCTCTTCATCATGGATATAATAATCATTCGCTAATGTAGAAATAGGAATAAACCCATCAGCACCAGTGTCATCTAATTTTACAAAAAGGCCAGCACGCGTCACCCCGGCAATTCGCCCTTTAAAGTCTGAGCCAACTTTGCTTGAGAGAAAGCTGGCAATAAGCCGGTCTACCGT
>CAXIDO010000091.1:0-7510 GCA_964022745.1 uncultured Methyloligella sp.
CTAAGGTTCAAGATGTACAAGTCTAATGTTCAAAAGATCAGGCCTAATACCGAAGTTAATAAAGTTAATTTCTCTCAAATAAGGGAACATCTCTGCGTTTCATGAATACAACCAGGACAATACCGGCTAAAAATCCACCAATATGGGCCCACCAGGCAGTATTTCCGCCATCCATATATACGATATGAAAGATTTGAAAAACAAACCAAGCCAGAATGGCGATGGCTGCATTGACCGGCAATGGAATATTACCCAAGACAAGGACCCAAAGTTTGACTTTTGGATGTAGCATTAAATAAGCGGCAATTACCCCTGCGACTGCACCAGAAGCGCCAATAAGAGGGATTTCAGAATTTGGTGCCATTAATGAATGGACATATCCGGCTATAATACCGCAAAGAAGATAGAAAATAAGAAATGTGAAATGCCCCATTGCGTCTTCAATATTATCTCCAAAAACCCATAAAAACAACATGTTACCACCCAAGTGCAACCAACCGCCATGGAGAAACATGTAGGAGATCAGTGTAAATTTTTCCGAGATTGGGAGAAAATCAAACTTTTCACCTGGTATATTGGGGCCGATTAGGCCTTCAGGTAATAATTCACTTGGAACGACAGCAAAACTCGCCATGGCGGCTTCGTTAATTGGGTAGACAATTCCTGATTGGAACATGACAAATATCACCACGTTCGCAACGATAATCAGTATTGTCATGAATTGAAATTTAATGTGCTCTAGTGGATTTGTATCATGTAGGGGGACAAACACTTGGCTAACCTCTTATTTGGGCCCGTTTTCAGGGTCTGTTTTAGGTCACTGGCGCTTTTGCTCTGACCCTACTGCACTAAATTAGCTGAAATTCCAATATTTTCTTAGCCAATATACTACGGAATTCTTACCTATAAAGGATGTTTTGACCACTATATTTTCTCAAAAAGTTTCTCACAAGGGGTGAGATGGGGTAATTAAGCCAACTTTTGAGGGAATGAACGGGAGGCTGGTCCCGTTAACTGCGGTTTTGTCCGGGGGTCCAAAGGATATCTGTTTTGCCTTTATCGTTGACATATCTGCTCATAACAAAGAGTAGGTCTGATAAGCGATTGATATATTGCAGAGCTTCTATTGAGACGATTTCATTTTCTGTTTCGCTCAGTTCGACCATAAGCCGTTCGGCTCGTCTTGAAACTGTTCGTGCCAAATGTAGGTAGGCAGCCAGCGCAGTACCTCCGGGGAGAACGAACGAGCGTAATGGTTCTAGTTCTTCATTTAGTTCGTCAATTTCATTTTCCAAGCGCGTGACTTGTTCTGCTGTGATGCGCAAAGGTGGGTATTTAGGTTCTGGAGCGCCCGGAATTTCAGGAGTTGCGAGGTCTGCTCCTAAGTCAAATAAGTCATTTTGGATCCGCAGTATCATCGCTTTTAGGTCATCATATTTTTCCTCAGATGGCTCTAGAGCAATGATAGCAAGACCAAGGGCTGCGTTTGTTTCGTCGACCGTGCCATAGCTTGCAATACGAATGTTGTGTTTTGCCACACGATCACCAGAGGCGAGACCTGTTGTGCCTTTGTCACCCGTTTTTGTGTAGATTTTATTGAGTTTTACCATTTGAATTTAGCCATTCGATTTTTTGAGCGAGATTTGAATATGAGAATTTGCGACACTTTTGGGTATGCCGTTTTTCGGTATCTCTTTAGTTTTTTCAGCAAGTGGGCATGCTAAGTTTTTAGTTTTGGTCTTTTGCTTTTATGCCGTGAATTTAGCATGGCTTGTAGGGGATGTTAGGCATCCATGAAAATGACAGTCATTAAGATGCAAACCGCTACGAATTGTAGTCCAACGCGCCAACGCATAAGTCTTTGACTTAAATTTGGGCTGGTGCCTTTCATCATATTCCATAGTCCCAGGCACAGAACTATAAAGACTAAAATAACGGCAATTGGCGCGATCATATAGGCTAGATTTTCCATATTTCTCTATCTTCTAAAACTCATTGGTGTTTGTGTTTCTATGCGAGATTTTCCATCCTAATTGTTATATAAAATCAATTGTTTATCAGTATTTTATCTATCATTTTGGTTGGTAAAAAACGTTTTGCATAGGCCAATACATATGTTGGCACAGTTACATAATAACGGATTTTTGGGTTTTTGCTAGTGAGGGCGTGGATTAGCTTATCAACGACAACATCTGGTTCTAATTTAAATTTGTCTGTTCCGCCTTTTTTCATTGCGGCTATTCGTTTTTTGTAACTTTCTTTATGAGGAGAATTTTCTGTATCGATATTCTCTTCATAGGCTTTTAAGCATCTAGGGACAAATTCTGTTCTGATGGGGCCAGGTTCTATGATGGCGACTTTTATGTTTGTTTCTCTTAGTTCTTGGCGCATTGCATCTGATAGAGCTTCAACGGCATATTTAGAGGCGTTATATGCCCCTCTGTAATGGGCGCTAACAAAGCCGAAGATGCTTGAGCATTGGACAATGCGACCTTCATTATTTTCACGCATAGCTGGTATTAACCGTCTTGTAAGATCGTGCCAGCCAAAAAAATTGGTTTCAAATTGCTCTCTTAGTACCTCTGTTGGTAAATCCTCTACGGCGCCTGGTTGGCCATAGGCTCCGTTGTTAAAGAGAGCGAAGAGTTTACCATCTGTTTGTTTTAAAACTTCATCAGCAACCGTTTTGATTGAGGCCTCATCTCGATAATCCATATAAAGAGCTGTGACACGGAGGTCTTCTTCAAGCATTTTCAAGTCTTCAGGCTTTCGCGCAGTTGCGAAAACCTGCCATCCTTTTTCGTTGAGAATTTTTGCAGCGCATCTACCGATGCCAGTAGAGCAGCCGGTTATGAGAATTGATTTGGTCATGAAAATGAGCTTTTTTGGGTTGATTATGTTTGCGCTTTAGATTGCCCAGTTGTAGTTGGGTTATTTAGTTGAGAAGCGGGCAAATTCTTTGTTGCCTTCTTTATAGAGAACGAGTTCTTCACCTTCAAATTTATAGGTTTTTACTTGCTCTAAACCTTCAGTATAGGTTTGTTCGATGGCCATTTTATTACCGACATTGCAGATCACTTGTGTGATGCCAATGCGGAAGAAGTGAATGGTTTGATCTTTTCCTAATGAGTAAACGCCATCATAAATGTTGCAGGTGGATTGACCTTCAATGCTGCCGTTTAAAAACTTGATAAACCCTAAATGAAGTTGTTTGTAAGTTTCTTTTTCATCTTTACTAATGGACTGAATGATCCATTTTTTATCTTCTAGCTTCTTTTTATTTTCTATTGACGTTGTTTCTGCAGCTAATGTGAGCGGCAGAACGCTGATTGAAATGATAAAAAAGATAGTTTTTATTATGAATTTGAACATTCACAGCTCCTGGATCAGTCGTTTGTTTTCTTTAAAAATGATAAGCATCTTTTAATAGTGTTAGTCAATTTAGATGGTGAATTTTAGGCTTGCAGTGGTTTGATTTTTCTTTTTAAGACCAATCATTTGTTTGATTTAAACTTTTTATGTCTAGAAAGTTGGTTTTTTTTCACATTGTTATAAATTTCGTGGTTTATCTGCTAACAATATCTGGGATTGGTTTTGTTTGGGAGAATTCAAACGTTTCGGGGATGATAGCGTTTGGATTTAGGACTACTATGTTGGGGGTAATATGCTGGTTTCTTATGTTGTGACTTTTTATAATAAGTTTGAATTTATTTCCTCACTGATTAGCAGCATTGAAACTCAAGAGGGAAACTTTGAAAAGCAACTTATCATTGCTGATGATTGTTCTGAAGAGCCAGAGCTTGCACAGCTTAAAGCTTTTGTTGCGGCATATGATTTGTTTCCGATAAAAATTATTTCTTCTTCTCAAAATACAGGACCTGCTCAATGTTTTAATCGTGGTTTAGAGGCGGTTGATGGCGGCGTGGTTATTGCCATTGATGCTGATGATGTTTTTGTACCATCAGCGACATCTTATTATCTTGAGCAGATGCAGTCTCATTCGGCTGATTTTATTTATGGCAGACGCCGGAAACGTGGCCATAAAAAAAATGATAAAACTGAATTTGAAGTGATTGATGATCCTTTGGATTATGTGATTAAAAATAATATTGTTCATATGTGTTTTGCGGCCAAAACAGAGGTGCTGCGCCGTGTTGGCGGAGCTGATCCTCGGTTGTTTATTCAGGATCAATCACTTCCTTTGCGATTAGCGTCTGGTGCGAAACGTATGGTGCGTTCTGAAGTGGTGACTGTTTATATTAATAGTGATGAGGATGGATTGTCTAAAAATGTTGCGCAGCAACATTATGATCGATTTTGGATGGTTATGAATTTTTTAGATGATCATTCAGGTCTGTCACAATCTGTTCGCTCTGGGTTAAAGGATATTGCTCGCTCTTCTCTTTGGAAGATGGACCGTGATAAGGGAGCTATGAAATTAGCATCTCCGCATTTTTGGACTTATATTTTAGGCCGATTGTTTGGCGCAAGTCCGACCATCGACAAATTAAAACTTGCAGCCGAAGAAGTGTTTAAAGGAGCAAATATTCGGCGGGTTGGCCATGAATAGGCAGGTACACTTTATGGGAAAGAAAATTGCGATAATTTTACCTTACAGAGCCAACTTCAATCCGGCCACTGCTGGGGGGCTTGAGATCGGTGTTTTTTATCAGAATAAATCGAGCGCTTTTCTAGATGGTATCACAGTTTATGGGGGGCCTCAGAAGACTCCATATAGTGATGTGCCTTATCGTTCTGTCCCGCTTGGTGCCTATCGGATGTTTGGAAAAAATGGTGGGTTATCACGGGCGTTAAAAAACATCTGGGATAAGGACCTGCCGGATATGTTTGAAGTGCATAATCGGGCCACTGTATTTATGAATTTGGTTTCTTTAGTGCCTGACATCCCATCCGTTCTTTATTTGCATAATGTCCCACAAACAATAAAGGGGCTAAAAACGGCCTCAGAGCGGGCGAGGGTTTTAGAAAAAGCTAGTGCGATTGTTTGCTGTAGTTCGTGGGTTAAACAACGGTTTTGTGAAGGTTTAAGTGGTGATTTTTCCAAGTTGCATGTTGTTGTTAACGGAGTGCCACGCCCTTGGGAGAAAAAGCCGCAAAAAGAGAAATTAATTTTGTTTCCTAATCGTTTGATTAAAGACAAAGGGACGGAACTTTTTGCTGAAGCGCTTGCGCATGTTTTACCTCGTTATCCTGAATGGAGGTGCATGTTTGTTGGCGCTGGTGATCAGGATGTGCTCTCTAATCTTGATCGGATATTAAAACCGCTCGGGAATAGAGCTGAAGTTCATGGACTGATGCCCTATGATGAAATTTTGGATTTATTTGCTCGCTCTTCCATTATTGGGGTTCCTGTTTTTTGTGATGAGGCATTTGGCCGGACGGCTGCTGAAGCTTTGGCTGCTGGTGCGGCTTTGATAGCGACCAATAAAGGAGGCTTGGATGATATATTGCAAAGAGCTGGAATTTGTGTGGAGCCAACCGTTGAAAGTATGACAGACGCTCTTGAGTTATTGGTTGGCGAGAGGGAAGAGCTCATAAAAGAACAGGAAAAATCCTGGACAAATTTTGATTACAGCGTTGAGCAGTCAGCTTCACAGCTTGAAGCTGTTAGGGAGCGCTTATTTGAGAACTCATGATGTTTGATGTGCCCGTTTTTTTGTTTTTTTTCTATTCGATTTGTTTCTGAAGTTTCTTTAATAGACAATTGATTTTATGTTTGTTTCACTTTATGCCACTTTTAAGGTGTTACATTTTTTTTTATTTTTTTGATAAATGGGGGATGAGTTATGGAAGTTTTATTTACAGCTGAGGGGATGTTTACTCTCTTCATGCTTGTGGTGTTACAGGCTGTTCTTGGCTTTGATAATTTGCTTTATATTTCAATTGAATCCAAGCGAGTTGAAGCCGATAAGCAAGCCTATGTTCGCCGACTTGGCGTTGGTCTTGCAATTATTCTACGGATTGTACTTTTATTTGTTATCCTCAAGGCTGTGAAAGCTTTGCAAGGAACAATCTTTAGTTTTGATATTCCTGAGATTGCTAAGGGAGCGATTAGTGGGCATTCCTTAATCGTTTTGTTTGGTGGCGCTTTTATTATTTATACTGCCATCAAGGAGATCACGCACTTATTGGTTGTGAATAATCTTGAAGATGAAAATGGCGGACCGACCCGCTCTATTGCGAAATCAGTTTTCCTGATTGTGCTGATGAACCTGGTTTTCTCTTTTGACTCTATTTTGTCTGCTATGGCTCTTACAGATAGTTTCTGGATTATGGCTATAGCTATTGTGATTTCAGGTGTCCTGATGATTTGGTTGGCGGATCATGTAGCTGTTTTTCTTGAGAAGAACCGGATGTATGAAGTCTTAGGTTTATTCATTTTGTTTATTGTGGGTATTCTACTTGTTAGTGAAGGCGGACATTTATCACATCTAGAATTCTTTGGGCATCCAGTTGAAGCGATGTCTAAATCAACTTTCTATTTTGTTCTCTTTGTGCTTGTGGTTGTTGATGTGGTGCAGGGGCAGTATCAAAAGAAACTTATGCAAGCTGAAGCTCTTAAAAAATCTAAAATCGCTTAGATTAATTTAAAACTGAAGCATAAGAAATTTCATAAGTTTTTTAATGCTTGATAAAATTAAAGCCCGGAAATTGCTTTCCGGGCTTTAATTCATTGGGGGGATTCATCTATTTTATTTATAGGGCTCTTACTTCGAGTAAGAATTCGGCGACGCGCTCTTTTAAATTCTCCGCGTTACCAGATAGGTCTGTAGCCGCTGTTTCCACCGAACTTGCAACTTGACCTGATTGAGATGAGGCTTGAGATACGCCTTCAATATTTTGAGCCACTTGCTGGGTTGCTGCTGATTGTTCTTCGACAGCGGCTGCAATGGTTGATGAAATTTCTGCAATTTCAGAAATAATCTTTTTAATCGCCCCCATGGATTCAACAGTAGATTCTGTTGAATTTTGAATTTCGTCAATTTGTTGAGCGATATCTTGTGTAGCTTTTGAAGTTTGGGAGGCAAGCTCTTTTACTTCAGAGGCAACAACCGCAAAACCTTTGCCAGATTCGCCAGCTCTTGCTGCTTCAATCGTCGCATTTAAGGCCAACAGATTGGTTTGATCTGCGATCTCTTGAATGATGTTGACAACTTCACCAATTTTAACTGCTGCATGGCTCATGCCGTTGATCAGGCTATCTGAATGTTCGGCAGCTTCAACGGCATCATTTGCCACTTTGGTTGATGAAGCGACTTGTACGGAAATTTCCGTGATGGCATTGGATAATTCTGAAGAGGCTGTGGAGACGCCATCAGCTTGTGTGTTTGTTTCTTCAGCTGCTGCTGAAAGTGTAGTGGCATTTTCTCGCATATCACCAGCGGCTGATAGAACTTGTTCAACTACTGTGGCAACATTTTCTTCAAAGGTGTCTGCGAGCTTGACCTGACTTGTTGCAACTGTCCAAGTGAGCATTGGGCCTACATAT
>CAXIDO010000092.1:0-7498 GCA_964022745.1 uncultured Methyloligella sp.
ATGGTGGACTTGACGTGTCCTGATTTCAGACACTTTGCCATTCCGCCCAGCTTTTCCGTTTGCTGGAAAATATCCCAGGCTTTTTCTGCTAGTTGGTTTGTTAGGCTTTCTACATACCAAGAGCCAGCTGCCGGATCTTCGACTTGTCCGATGTGACTTTCTTCTTGAGAGATGATCTGAGTATTTAGAGCAAGTCTACGTGCGTCCTGGTTAGCCACACCGTGGGCTGCCGAGAATGGAAGTAATACAAGGGCGTCAACATTGCCAAGGCCTGCGGCCACAGTTGCAGCTGTTGCCCGGAGCATATTCACTTCAGGATCTGCTTTTGTTAAGCCTAAGTACGACATTTCAGCAATAAACTTAGTTGGTTTGGTTTTAGCTCCACTTTCTTCGCAGATTTTTGACCACAATAAACGCATGGCTCGCAATTTTGCGGTTGAGAGGAATATGTCTCCATTTGTAGTCAAGCTGATGTCTACTTGTGTCAACGCTTCATCAATAGACAGACCCGCTTTTGCTAGACCTCGTAAATAGGTAAGTGCTGTTGCGAGTGTGTAGCCCAGTTCCATGGCCTCACTGCCACCGGCTTGCTGCCAGGTGCGACCAGAAGCTGTAAAACTCGATAGTTTTGAGCCGCTGTCTTTAATGGCCATTGCTGCATCAAGCCAGTTATCAAGCGCTTCATCTTCAGGTTCTGGAAAAGAACCCATGCAGGCAAAGATACTCAAGGGATCAAAACCAAAAGACCCTTCTATTTTTGAAAGGTCACTTTCTTGCCCTTTTAGGTAGGAGACAAAATTGGCTGCATTGACGATTGCTTCACGGCCATTTGTGAAATAAATCGATCTACCTGCCAGATCGACACCATCGAATAGAGTTTCATAATCTCTACCGGAATAGACTGGCAGTTCTGCACTTGCAAATGGGATGTCATTACTAATGGCTAAGTATAAACCGCTGGCGCCGCCATCCAGATCAATTTTAATTTGCTTATTGGCAGACTTTAGCGATGGAATGTCTGTTAATTGTAGAATTTGCCACGGTCTTGAATTGCTGAATAGGTTCGTTTCAGTGGAGGCAGCACTCTCTTGCTTGTTTCCCGCTTTTAAAAAAGCTGAACCTGCTTCGCTTGTCACATCATCTTGGGTATAGAGAGGTTTAATTTCAATGCCATCATAGGTTTTATATGTGAGAGCCTGGTCGATTGTTTTCCCATTGAGGGATTTTTCAACTAGGCCACGCCATTGATCTCTTGTTGCTGATTTCAAGCTATCGGGCAGTTCATATTTATCTGTCATTATTTTCTCTATATATATTTTTTGATGTGCCTTCAGTTGCCCACTTGCAACCGGCACGTTTGATGTGCCTTTAGCTGCCTACTAGCAACCAGCACGAGGATCACTCAATCCTAAAACTAGTGTCCCCATTAGTTCTAATGGTCCGCTACATAAATGATCTAATTTTCTGTGTGATAATTGACCAAGCGAGATGAATAACGCAATAGGTTTTTTACAAAAACACCATTAATCATGTAAAAAAGGCAGCGCTTCAGAGCACTGCCTTTTGTAAAACTTGTTTTACTCGCCTAAAGTATTCCATTTTTGAAGAAATTAAAGGAATACTTTAGTTTTAACTAACGTTCCTTTATCCCAAAACCGGTGCCCAATTTTAGGAGGAGCGCTCTTTTTGTTGAAGCGTTCCTTTATCCAAAAACCGGCGCCCACTTTTAGGAAGAGCGCTCTTTGAGTACGAAGGATTAGTACTTCATCACTGGGTCTAGCTCTTTTGCGTGTGCTACCCAATTTTCGACTTGCTTTAGACCAGGAACTTGACGAACAAGCTTCTTCTTACGTTTTGCGTTAGCTTCAGCCATCGCTTTTTGTAGATTATCTGGCTTGCGCTTGCGAAGTTCTTTCACTGTGTCAACACCAGCAACTTCTAGAAGTTCTGAATATTCTGAAGCGATACCTTTCACGCGCATAAGATCGCACATGTTGCACCACTTCAAGATTAGGCCATCATCAATCCCAGTTGTTGTAGCTAGTTCTTTACGACCTTTTTTAGTAGCGCCGCGTGTCAACAATGTTTTTGTTGAAGCGATATCATGCTTACGTAAAGTTTTAGCGTGTTTCACGCCGATGCCTTCAACAGCTTCGATTTTATATGTGCTCATTTTAGGTTCCCCTGCTTTATATAGTTTGGCTTATCTCGATTGATAAACTAGCAATTTGATTTTTTGAGCTTCAATCAATTTAAAGGATAAACGTGAGACTCAGCTAACTGCAAGTAAGGCTAAGTTGCCTGCAGGTGAATTCTCTCATTCTTCCACCATTTTTTAAAACTTGTTCATTTTCAAAAGCGGTTTTGATTGCAAACCCATTTTAAATTTTTGCAGCTTTGCGCTGCGTTAAATTCGGGGTGAGTGTTTCTCACCAAACGAACTCGACAATTTTCATACGACATAAACTCGAACTCGAGCTAATCAGATATTGTCCTTAGTTGTGATGAACCAGCAAATCATATGTGTTGCTCACTTTCATTTTTTAAAATCAGCATCATCATATCAACCATTAGCATTTTGATCTTTGTCCTATATCACTCGTTTGTGCTTCGTGCCCACTCGAGTTCTATCTAACATGATCACTTTACTGGCGACCATTTTCTCTATCAGAGATGGTCAATTGTGAGGGCCCAAAAGTTGACCGTCTTGATCAAGTGGTCCGAAAAAACTTTTGCGAAAAATGACTGAAGTGAAATGGTCGACCACTTCGAGTACTACTCACTGTTCTTTAATACACATCATCTTCAAAAAGAATCAAGCACCAATGTGATGGTTTTTTTATCGAGCATCTTAATGTCAACTGTTTGACACTGTGCAAAAGGTACTTATCCCCTATTTGCAAATCACCTAAAGCCATGTCATGACTGTTTTGAAAATTCATGCTAAACACATCAATTAGTCCTTGTGTAAGCACGCACATGAATGGGCCCAGTTGATCTATAATCTATTAGAGTTTGAGCCGATTTTTATGAGGTTCTTTGCGGAGGAAATAACATGATTGAAGAGAATGCCGTTTATCTTGGAACGAGCACCAAACCTGAGCATCTTGATCTTAAACTTGCGAACCGTCATGGCTTGATTGCAGGGGCTACCGGTACTGGTAAAACAGTCTCTTTGCAAATCCTTGCTGAAGGGTTCTCTAATCACGGAGTGCCTGTTTTTTGCGCAGACGTTAAGGGCGACTTATCTGGCCTTGCAGCTAAAGGCGTGAGCAAAGATTTTCTTGAAAACAGAGCTGAGACAATTGGTTTTAAAGACTATATATATGAAAAATTTCCATGTGTTTTCTGGGACTTATTCGGTAAAGACGGCCACCCTATTCGCACCACAGTGAAAGAGATGGGGCCTATTCTGCTCTCTCGTTTGCTTGACCTGAATGAAACACAAGAAGGTGTTTTGAATATTGCTTTCAGACTGGCTGATGACGAGAACATGCCAGTCCTCGATATGAAAGATCTTCGCAAATTAATGGCCCATGTAGCCGAACGCGCGAGCGAGCTAACTGGTGAGTACGGGTCCGTATCAAAGTCGAGTGTTGGTGCTATTCAACGGCGGCTTCTGGTGCTTGAAGAACAGGGCGCTGAAAACTTTTTTGGAGAGCCTGCACTCGACATCAGAGACTTCATGAGAACCACCTCAGATGGCAAAGGCATTATTAATGTTTTGGCCGCTGAAACTTTGATGCGCAGCCCTCGACTTTATGCAACATTTTTGTTGTGGATGTTGTCTGAGCTTTTTGAAGAATTACCTGAAGTTGGTGATCCACAGAAACCTAAGCTTGTTTTCTTTTTTGATGAAGCTCACCTACTTTTTGATGAGGCACCCAAAGCACTTTTACAAAAAGTAGAGCAAGTTGTCCGTCTCATTCGCTCAAAAGGTGTTGGTGTTTACTTCGTAACGCAGAACCCTCTTGATGTTCCGGACACTGTTTCAAGTCAGCTTGGTAACCGGGTGCAACACGCACTTCGTGCCTTTACACCTCGTGAACAACGGGCAGTGAAAGCAGCGGCTGAAACGTTTCGTCCGAACCCTGATCTAAATACTGAGCGGGTGATTATGGAACTTGGAGTTGGTGAGGCTTTGATTTCTACTTTAGAGAAAAAAGGCCAACCTTCTGTTGTGCAACGGACGTTGGTTCGCCCGCCTTCATCACGGCTTGGACCTTTAACGGATGATGAGAGACAGGAGATCATTCGTGATAGTGAGATGGGTAACAAATATAGCGAGACAATTGATCGTGAGAGCGCTTATGAGATTTTAAAGAAACGAGCTAAAGACGCTGAAGAGCGCCGCGCTGATGCAGGCGGCACGGTAGGTGGTCGCCGCGATACAGAATATGTTCGCCATGGTGAATTTAGAGTGCCGCCAGCTAATAGTCGCCGCTCTCCTTGCTCAAGCTCGCGCACTACGAAGCGCCGGAGCAATCGCCAGACTGCAAGTGAAGCTTTCTTTAAATCTATGATGCGTAGCTTGGGTACTGGTATGGGACGCCTTTTGCCGACGATTATTAAGCTGCTGCTTGGTCGCCGTTAATTTACAGTACCACTTCGTACCCTATTAATTTTCCTTCATTTTTATGAAGACCATTAAAAAGGGCCGTTTCAAAAGCGGCCCTTTTTAATACTTTAAATTTTTAATCGCTAAACCTTATTTAGCAGCGTCGTAAAGACCTTCAACATATTCCCAGTTGATGAGGCTATCGACGAAAGCTTCAAGATATTTTGGGCGTGCGTTTCTATAGTCGATGTAGTAGCTGTGCTCCCAAACATCGCAACCAAGCAAAGGCACTTCACCATTTACAAGTGGATTTTCGCCATTTGGAGTTTTTGTTACAGCGAATTTGCCGTCTTTTAATACCAACCAGCACCAGCCTGAGCCGAACTGTGTTGCGCCAGCTTGACAGAAAGCATCACGGAATGCTGCAAAACCACCAAGGTCTTCATTGATTTTTGCTTCAATGCTTGCTGGCAGTTTGTCACCACCGCCATTTGGCTTCATCCAGTTCCAGAAGTGAACATGGTTGTAATGTTGGCCTGCATTGTTGAAAAGGCCTGCATTTTGACCAAATGACTTTGTTACAACATCTTCAAGGCTTGCACCTTCAAGGCCTGAGCCCTCAAGAAGCTTGTTGCCGTTAGTTACATAAGCCTGGTGGTGCTTGTCATGGTGAAATTCTAATGTTTCAGCTGACATGTATGGTCCGAGTGCGTCATATGCATAAGGTAATTCTGGTAGTTCAAAAGCCACTTTATAGTCTCCTTAGATAGCGGGATGGTCTTTAATGCCCTTTTAATTGGGCCCTCTTTAATTCGTTGGCCCACGCTACCTATTTCACTTTAATTACGCAAGCTTTTCATTTTGGCCTTTTGTCTCGGGTTTAGCCCCTTAATTCTTCATGGTTTTGAGGTCACTCGATTATTTTACAAATTTAAGACTTAAAACTCATCAGTTGCAGCTGCCTAAACCTTCAACCGATTAAACGGTTTGTTAACCAATATGACGGCACCATGGCATTTTGGTTGTAGCCCTCAATTAGTCACAGTTTTTTTGATAATTGAGAACAGTGTTTATTATTTTGTGTTTAGTAAAGCGTGTGTGTTTATGGTTCAGTCTTGTAAAGTATCCTCCTCTAAAGCGTCCTCTTCTCAAAAGCCTTCAGGCAAAGCTTCATCCTCTTTAAAGAAAACGAAGACAGCTAAAAAAATGAAGGCAGTGTCGTCTAAGGCGCTACCCAGCAATAAAATTTTGGTTGGCAACTGCATTGAGCGCTTGAAAGAGCTACCAGATAATTCAGTTGACCTTGTTTTTGCAGATCCTCCTTATAATTTACAGCTTGAAGGTGAGTTGCACCGCCCTAATAACAGCAAAGTTGATGCTGTGAATGATGAATGGGATCAGTTTGATAGTTTTGCAGCTTATGATGAATTTACAAAGGCCTGGATGGCAGAAGCGCGACGCATTCTTAAACCTGATGGTGCGATGTGGGTTATCGGTTCTTATCACAACATCTTTCGTGTGGGTAGCACCTTACAAGATCTTGGATTTTGGATTTTGAACGACATTATCTGGCGCAAATCCAACCCGATGCCAAATTTTAAAGGCACACGTTTCTGTAATGCGCACGAAACTTTAATCTGGGCCTCTAAAACCGGTAAATCTCGCCCGACCTTCAACTACGACTCTATGAAAGCCTTTAATGACGATTTGCAAATGCGCTCTGACTGGCTTTTGCCAATTTGTAATGGAGGCGAACGCTTAAAAGACAACTTAGGCAAAAAGGTACACCCAACACAAAAACCTGAAGGATTGCTTTACCGCGTCTTGATGGCCAGCACAAACCCTGGTGATGTGGTTGTTGACCCTTTCTTTGGTACTGGAACAACTGGCGCTGTTGCGAAAGCTTTGGGCCGCAAATGGATTGGCATTGAGCAAGATAAATCTTACATTGAAGCCGCTGAAATTCGCCTCTCGAAAGTTCGCCCTGTTTCTCCAGAAGATCTGCAAGCTTTAAAACCAAAACGAGCAGCTCCGCGTGTTCCTTTTGGGACGTTGTTAGAACTTGGACTTTTGGAAGCCGGTACAACTCTTTATGGCCCTCGCGCGAAGAAGAGCGCTGAAGTGAGAGCGGATGGCACGATACAATGCGCTGAGCAACAAGGCTCTATTCATAAAATGGGCGCTTATGTTCAAGGGTTAGAGGCTTGTAATGGTTGGACCTACTGGCACTTTAAAGCTGATGGTGAACTGAAGCCTATTGATTTGCTTAGACATGAAGCTCGCAATCAGCTTGGGTTGAATTAGGAAGAAGTTTTTAGATTTGTCTCTCACGGGCTATTCCGCAGCTATCGCTGTGGGCCCTACGAGGTGCGGCGCTTGCGCCGGACGCCTCGCGGCGTCATGTCCCATTGCCCGAAAAGGGCAATGCTCCTTCTTCGTATATCAAGCTTTGTGAAAGTGGATGTTTATTTTCTCTCACGGCTATTCCATGAGCTGAAGCTCATGGGCCTTTATTTTATTGGTGCTTCAGTTGCCCACTAGCAACCGCACTGTGCGGGCGCAGCGCGCCGGGCGCCCCTGGCGTCATGTCCCATTGCCTGAAAAGGGCAATGCTCCCTCTTCGTACAGTGAGTTTAGATTTGATAGTATTTTTTCTTATTTGCTACGATTTTATTGCGCTGCGGTTCTTTTCATGAAATTGAGGAGTTCGGCCGCGCTTTTTGGTTCGATGAAATATTTAAAGTCTGGATGAGAGGCGGTTAGTCCTTCGTTTAAATATCCTTTTGGTGAGAATGCCATGGTTCTTGGGATATAGCCGCCATCAGGGGAATATTTCTTTTGCAGGCCTCTGTTTTTTTCAATATTGACCATTACCATAACCAGGTTTTTTGACATGGCAACTACGCTTTTTTTATAAAATTGTCGTCTATATTGCTTACA
>CAXIDO010000093.1:0-7492 GCA_964022745.1 uncultured Methyloligella sp.
AACCGATGATACGAAGATGATCCGTTTGTTTATGGCCCGTTGATGGGGCTGACATATCAGACATAATAATATCGGCTGCGTTACCCTTCAATGCTTTTTTCAACTCATCTGGAGCTTCATCTTCCATAAAGTCCATATGGATGATCTCCACTCCGGCGATCGGCTCCATTTCTGAAATATCAATGGCTACAACCTGGCCCTTACCTTTTTCTGATCTGCCTTCTTCTGATTTCGCGCGTCTTGCTGCGACCTGGCTCCACCCACCTGGGGCTGCGCCTAAATCAACAATCACCATACCTGGCTTGATCAAATCAAACTGGTCATCCATTTCTGTGAGTTTAAAGGCGGCCCTTGCCCGAAACCCTTCTTCTTTTGCTCGTTTTACATAGGGGTCGTTTAGTTGGCGCTGCAACCACATGGTTGAAGAGAGTTTGCGCCCTCTTGCTGACTTTACTTTTACTTTGAGGTTTCTCTTACCCTGCGCTGGTGAGCCGCCCTGATTTTTGCCACTGCTTTGAATTTTGGTTTCTTGTTTTTTTGCAGGCGCTGACTGTTTACCAGCCGCTTTTGACTTGGCTTTTGAAGGGGTTTTCTTTTTATTCATCTATCGGGCTTTCATGCCCATATCTTTGGACATCATCTTAGCTGGTTATTTAGTCAGGCGTTTTCTTAGTGTTGTTTGAACGGTGTGACATATATCTATTCTTAGGTTTATTTTGGGCTTTGTTCTGACCTTTACTCGCCCCCCTGTAGACACCCTTTTTATTGTGGTTCTTTTTGGGTTGGCTTGTCCAAGTTTGACCAGGCTTTATAAATCCGTCTTCAGCCATTAATTTAGCTAAAATGCCTTCTCTTAGGCCTCGGTCTGCCACGCGCAACTGGTTCGTCGGCCATGTTTCTAACATTGCCTCCAAGATTGCACAACCACCCATTACCAGATCAGCGCGCTCTCTGCCAATAGAAGGAATGGCAGAACGTTCTTCAAAACTTAAGTTCATTAATCTTTTGGATACACTCGTCACTTCATCTGTATGCATCCAGATGCCATCAATCTTTTGCCTGTCATAGCTTTCCAGGCTTAAGTGAACCCCGGCCAAAGTCGTCACTGTGCCCGACGTACCTAGATAATGAATGTTTGAGTTGTTTATATCTGTTGTCTCATGGATATGATTTGCAAAACCATCAAGTAGGATTTTGACGTAAGCCACCATCTTAGCAAACACATCTTTGTCGACGTGTTTTCCGCCAAATTTTTCGGCCAGTGTTACGACACCAACGGGAAGCGAGATCCATGATACGATGGCTTCTTCAGCATTAATGCAGTTCATTGAAGGGTCACTTCGGATTTTTTGTATATCTATCCAGATCAACTCCGAGGAGCCGCCACCGATATCAAAAATCAACGCATAGTCACAATTACTATCTATGAGTGGAACACAGCCTGAAACTGCTAGTTTTGCTTCTGTTTCCTGACAGATAATCTCCAAGTTTAACCCTGTTTTACTAGCAACACTTTCTAAAAAATGAGCGCTATTGCCAGCGGCACGACACGCTTGAGTTGCGACCAACCTGGCACGATTAACTTTGTGAAAGGCAAGTTTAGCAGAGCAGACCTGCAATGCATCAATTGTGCGCGCCATGGCATCATGGGAGAGATAATTTGTTTCACTCACCCCCTCACCCAAGCGGATGATACGAGAGAAAGCGTCAACAATTTGAAAGCCCTGGCGGTTTGGGCGCGCCAATAGGAGCCGGCAATTATTTGTACCAAGATCTAGGGCACCATAAACAGGAGCTTTTGTTTTACTCCCCTGTTTTGGCTTTATTTTATTAGCACCATGACCTGCTTTAATATTTTGGCAGGCTTTTTTATTGGTTGAAGGCTCTCGATTAGCTGGAGACTTTTGTTTTAGCTCAGAGACAGCATGTCGCCTAAATGTACCATCCTTTTTAACAGATGTAGTTTGGCGATCATTTTCTTCTCTAGTTTGAACAGGTCTTGATTTAGCTGAAGCTTGCGCGAATTCTTTTAAGCTCTCTTTTTTATGGTTCTTTGTTGAATGAGCTCTTAAGTCTTCATCTTCAGCTTTTGATCTTTGAGACCTTTGCTGTTTCTCCTTGCATTCTCTCCCCTCCATACCAGTTTTGCGCTTGTGGTTATCACCTAAGTCGCCTGGCATTCCCTATTCTCTTTCCTTTTCTGACAAACTTATTTGACAGATAAACTGAGTTGGTCTGTTTTTACCCTTACTCAAGAATCTTTACGATTGTTTTTATATTCTCTAACAGTTTATCAAAAGAAAAACTTGGCACAAGCAAAACAAAGCCAACTCGTTAAATTATAATAATTTTCATTATCATATTCTAACTTGTTGGCTTTGATAATCTTGCTTTCAGCCCCCTCAAACCTGAGAGATCACTGTTCATTTTTAGATTATTTCTTCACGCCGAAGAATGTTCATAACTTCATCAGCCAGGTCCTCTGGCGGTGTTTCTGCACCAGCTAATACGATTTCAGCATTTTCTGGCTCTTCATAAGCCGAATCAATGCCTGTAAATTGCTTGATCTCACCAGCTCTTGCTTTTGCATATAGGCCTTTGATATCTCTTGCTTCACAGACATCTAAGGGTGTGTCGACATGAATTTCGATGAACTCACCATCCTCAAACAAAGACCGGGCTAGTCGCCGATCTGCCTTAAAGGGTGAAATGAAGGAGACCATAACAATGAGGCCTGCATCTACCATTAATTTGGCAGCTTCTGCCACTCTACGGATGTTTTCTGTGCGATCTTTATCAGAAAAACCTAAGTCTCTATTTAGACCATGCCGAACATTATCACCATCCAGAAGATAGGTATGATGGGCACCCAGGTGTAGTTTGCTCTCCAGGACATTTGCGATTGTTGACTTGCCAGAGCCAGACAACCCTGTAAACCACAAGCAACATGGCTTTTGTCCCTTCGCTAATGCACGCGCGTTTTTATCAACGGCCATGTGTTGCCAATGAACATTGTCAGCGCGTCTGTCTGCACCTTTAACCAAACCTGCTGCAATAGTTGCATTGGTTAAACGATCAATCAGGATAAAATTACCTGTTTCCAAATTGTTTGTGTATGGATCAAACACAATCGGTTTGCTTAAATTTAGCTCACAAACGCCGACATCATTGGTTGATAATTGCTTATCTTCAACTTCTTCCAGTGTGTTGACATCGAGCTTATGGTCAATCCGAGAGACAGTTGCAATGACTGTTTGATGGCCTGCTTTTAATTGATAGGCGCGACCAATTTGTAATGGCTCTTCGCTAAGCCAAATTAACGACGCTTCAATTTGTTGAGCTATACAGGGGCGGTTTTCTTTGTGAGCTATTACATCGCCTCTTGAGATATCAATCTCATCTTTTAATGTCAGCGTGACTGATTGGCCTGGATTTGCTTCATCCAAGTCACCGTCATATGTCACGATGCGATCAACTATAGATTCTTTACCTGATGGAAGAACAACAATTTCATCACCAACTTTAACTTGTCCGCTTGTCAGTGTTCCTGAAAACCCGCGAAAATTTAGGTCTGGTCGGTTAACCCACTGCACTGGATAGCGCAAAGCTTGAGCTGCGCGTTTATCTGGCACATCAAACTCTTCCAGGAAGCCTAGCAAAGTCGGGCCTTCATACCATTCTAGAGATGCGCTTTGCGTGGTGACGTTCTCGCCAGTTAACGCAGAAATTGGGATTGGGTGAATTTCTTCCAAGTCTAATTTTTCAGCAAATTCAATGTAATCAGCGACGATTTCATTGTATCGCTCTTCACTGTACTCAACCAGGTCCATCTTATTGACGGCCAAAACCACATTTTTAATCCCAAGCATAGAAACGATGCAGCTATGACGTTTGGTTTGTGTAATCACACCTTTGCGGGCGTCGATTAAGATAACGGCCATATCACATGTTGAAGCGCCTGTGGCCATATTGCGGGTATATTGCTCATGACCTGGTGTATCAGCAACGATGAATTTGCGTTTTAAAGTCGAGAAATACCTGTAGGCAACATCGATCGTGATGCCTTGCTCGCGTTCAGCTTGCAAGCCGTCAACAAGAAGAGCCAAATCAAGCTCACCATGTTGCGTTCCATGGGCTTTACTATCTTTTTGTAAGCTTTGCAGCTGATCTTCTGCAACCAGTTTGCTATCATATAGCAAGCGACCAATGAGGGTTGATTTACCATCATCCACACTGCCGCATGTTAAAAACCGTAACAGGCTTTTTTGTCCAACGTTGTTATCATTCATAGCTTGGCCAAACTCTACTGCGCTTTGCTCTTGTTCTTTTTCTTGCTGCTTATCTTTTGTCAGTTCAGTCATTTTTTAAAAATAACCTTCCTGTTTTTTCTTTTCCATTGAACCAGCTTCGTCATGATCAATCACTCGTCCCTGGCGTTCTGAAACTCTGGAAACTGTGAGCTCTTCAATGATATCTGAAACGGTTTCTGCCTCAGAAGAGACGGCACCTGTTAATGGATAACAGCCGAGTGTGCGAAACCGGACCTTTTTCATTTCTGGTGTTTCGCCTGGCTCTAGCGGCATACGATCATCATCAACCATGACCATTACGCCATCACGCATCACAATTGGGCGCTCTTTTGCAAAATATAGAGGGACTAGAGGGATGTTCTCTTCGTCGATATAATTCCAGACGTCTAATTCTGTCCAATTTGAAAGAGGGAACGCACGGATGCTTTCACCAGGATGAACGCGGCTATTATAGTTGTGCCATAGTTCTGGACGTTGGTTTTTTGGGTCCCAGCGATGGGTTTTGGTGCGGAAAGAAAACACTCTTTCTTTCGCTCTTGATTTTTCTTCATCTCGCCGCGCACCACCAAATGCCGCGTCAAAGCCCCATTTATCCAGCGCTTGTTTCAGCCCTTCAGTTTTCATGACATCCGTATGGATGGCAGAACCGTGGCTAAAGGGACCTATGCCCTGCTTTACACCTTCTTCATTAATATGAACCAGCAATTCAACACCGGTATCTGCGGCCATTTTTTCGCGAAATTCAATCATTTCCTTAAATTTCCATGTGGTATCAACATGAAGAATTGGGAAAGGAGGTTTCGACGGGTAAAATGCTTTTAAGGCTAAATGTAGCAAGACAGCACTATCTTTACCGATTGAATAAAGCATAACGGGCTTTTCAAACGAGGCAGCAACTTCGCGGATGATATAAATGCTTTCCGCTTCAAGCTCTTGTAAGTGGCTTAATTTCATTGAGTTTTGAACCAGTTCATTATTTTAAGACCCCGCTCGCAGAAAATATCTGTTGGGCTGAGGAAATATGAAGATCATTTCTCCCTATCAGATAGCTTGTTTTTAGCGAATTCTAAAGGGGTTTTTCAAAATAAAAAACGCATTTACCTTTGATCGCCTTAGGAAAGCATATAGCTGTAGATTTAAGTCGCCAATTAGAATAAACCTCCTCCATTCCCCTCTCTGATGGATTTATTTTTTACTTTAACTATCAAACAAAACTTCAATCAAAATAAAATTTCAGGTTTTTTAGGTTTTAAAGATGTATTTTTCTCGAAAATTTTTGTTTTCACCCTCCTGAGGCCCCATAGTCACAGTCTTGCCACTAAGCACAGCTAGTTCATATATCGAATTGATATATTTTATTGAATGCATATCGCATTTGATATATACGTCGTTCTGTCTTTTAGAGCATTTCGCTTTTTGATGAATTTCATGAAATGCTATATCTTTTTGTTTAAGCGAGTTGTTTTTCGTAAAAACCGGTACCCACTTTTACGCAACACGCTCTATTTTTGTTTAAGCGAGTTGTTTTTCGTAAAACCGGTACCCACTTTTACGCAACACGCTACATTTTTGTTTAAGCGAGTTGTTTTTCGTAAAACCGGTGCCCACTTTTACGCAACACGCTCTAGTATTTAAGTTGTATCAAGCTGATGAATGTTCGCACACTATGTCTTGGAATCCTTTCTTTTGCGCAAATGACCGGATATGACATCCGCAAACTTGCTGCAGAAGGGAATTTTAGTCATTTTTGTGAAGCAAATTACGGTTCGATATACCCAGCACTTTCTAAATTAACCAAAGATGGATTTGTTGTCTTTACTGACGAAGCACTTGATGGCAAGCCACCACGAAAGATTTATTCAATTACGGAAAAGGGACGTGTTCATTTATTTGAAACATTAAATAAACAACCAGGACCTGACCGATTTAAATCTGAATTTCTTTTTTACAGTTTATTTCAAGATAAAATGCCTGCTAGTGATTTTAGGAAATTATTGGTTCGTAAAATCGCTGAAACAAGAGACACACTAGAGAGCCTTGAAAAGGCCAATGAATGTTGTGACCATAGGCCAAGTCATTTCGCACTTGGGTATGGAGTTGCAATGAACAAAGCCGTTCTTGACTATTTAAAAAAATATTTGGCTTCTTTTGACACCACTCAAAAACAAGCCACACAAACCCTTTCAGACAAAGATTAACCTAACGCGGAGCTGGGCAATGCCCGATCATAAGCAAACAGACGCAAAAAAAAATCAGACCCTTTCTTCTAAACTGCCAAAACCAAAAAAAGTAACAATTTCATCCTCCATTATGTGGGCTTTGATTTTTACATTGCTTATTGCTGCATGGATCGTGACGGGAGATTTTAAGGGTGGAAGCTCTCTGAAGACTGAAAGCCCGAGTTTGGCTGAAAAGGCAAAAAAAGATAAAACTGAAGGCACTTCTTTTCGTGTACGCACCGCGGAATTTCCTGTTGTTGAACATCCAGAAAAACTCGTCATACGTGGACGCACTCTTTCTGACAATCAAGTTGAGTTAAAGGCTGAAACAGCGGGTCTCATAACGAAGCTTGAGGTTGAAAAAGGTGATTTTGTTAAAAAAGACACCCTTATTTGTCATCTTGAAGATGGCGGGAGGACGGCGGCTCTTTTAGAAGCCAAGGCTGTAGTTACTCAAGCTGAAGCGGACTTTAAAGCCTCGAAAACCCTTGAGCGCCGCGGGCATACGGCTGGTTTGAAAGTTCTTCAGAACAAAGCTCTTGTGGACCGGGCAAAGGCGACCCTTTTGCGAGCTGAACTTGATTTGGCCCGGACTAAAATTAAAGCTCCATTTGATGGATTTATCGACCAATTACCTTCAAAAACTGGCAGTTACCTCTCTGTTGGCGGGGCTTGTGCCACACTGGTCGCCCTAGACCCACTAATGGTCATTGGGGCCGTTCGCGAGAGAGACATCGGCAAACTCAAACCTGGTATGAGTGGTACAGCTAATTTGGTCACGGGTGTTTCGGCTAAGGGTAAAATTCATTTTATTTCCGCCAGGGCGGAAAATGAAACACGGACTTTTCGTATTGATTTATTGATCCCGAATAAAGATGGGCTGCTGAAAAGCGGTGTTACTGCCGATATAGAAATTCCTCTGGCTCCAAGAAAAGCTATGAAACTGCCCCCTAGCATTCTCAC
>CAXIDO010000094.1:0-7475 GCA_964022745.1 uncultured Methyloligella sp.
GAATTGCTATATGCCGTGGTTCTTCAACAAATTTTTCTATGAAAACGCGATCGTCACCAAAACTGGAAATAGCTTCATTTACTGCTGACTTAAAACCTTCCTTGACTTCTGTTTCGTTATACGCGACCCGCATCCCTTTACCGCCACCGCCGGCTGAGGCTTTAATCATCACAGGATAACCTATTTCAGTCGCAATCTTAACTGCATGTTCCGCATCGTCGATCAAACCCATATGCCCAGGCACTGTAGAAACACCAGCTTCAGCGGCAATTTTCTTAGACGTGATCTTATCACCCATCGCCTCAATCGCCCCAGTAGGTGGGCCTATAAAAGCAATTTTTTCTGCCTTCAAACGCTCGGCAAACTCAGCACGCTCTGACAAAAAACCATAACCAGGGTGAATAGCGTCAGCCCCCGTTTGTTTCGCTGCATCAATAATTTTATCAATGATCAAATAGCTTTCAGAAGCAGGCGCCGAACCAATATGAACGGCTTCATCAGCCATTTCTACATGCAGTGCATTTTTGTCAGCGTCAGAATAAACAGCTACAGTCTGAATACCCATTTTCTTGGCTGTTTTAAAAACTCGGCAAGCAATCTCACCTCTATTTGCAACAAGAATTTTCTTAAACATGAGAGAGCCCTTATAGTGGAATATTGTCATTTCTCTTATTTATCGTTGGTACCTTTTTCGTTTTCAAAAGGTCAAAAGCACGACCAACACGGCGGCGGGTAGAGTGAGGTTGAATGACCTCATCAATAAATCCACGCTGCGCGGCAATAAAGGGGTTCGCAAACCGGTCTTCATACTCCTTCGTGCGTTCTGCAATTTTCTCAGGATTATTCAGCTCTTCGCGGTACAAAATCTCAGTCGCACCCTTCGCCCCCATCACAGCAATCTCAGCAGTCGGCCAGGCATAGTTCACATCAGATCGAATATGTTTTGACGCCATCACATCATACGCCCCGCCATACGCCTTACGGACAATCACAGTCACTTTTGGCACTGTTGCTTCAGCGTAAGCAAATAAGAGCTTGGCTCCGTGCTTGATGATGCCACCATATTCCTGAACCGTCCCCGGCAAAAACCCTGGCACATCAACAAGAGTGAGAATAGGAATGTTAAACGCGTTACAATAGCGCACAAACCGCCCTGCTTTTTTTTTTTTTTTTATATCGAGACAGCCCGCAAGAACCATAGGCTGATTAGCAACCACACCAACTGTTGAGCCGTTTAAACGAATATATCCACATAGAATATTGCCAGCATGATCTTTTTGAATTTCGAAAAAATCACCTTCATCGGCAATCTTTTGAATAACCTCATGCATGTCATAAGGCTGATTGGGGTTTTCTGGAACAATCGTATCAAGGCTCATTTCAATGCGGTCAGCCGGATCATTCGTCTCAAGAACCGGCAACTCAGCTTCATTTGAAAGAGGTAGAAAATCAAACAAGCGGCGTATTTCTAAAAGCGCCTCAAGATCATTTTCAAAAGCACCGTCAGCAACAGAAGATTTCTTCGTATGAGTAGAAGCACCACCAAGCTCCTCAGCTGTCACCACTTCATTGGTCACCGTCTTCACAACATCTGGCCCGGTAACAAACATATAGCTCGTGTCCTTGACCATAAAAATATAGTCAGTCATCGCAGGCGAATAAACCGCACCACCAGCGCATGGCCCCATAATCACAGAAATTTGCGGAATTACACCAGACGCCTGAACATTGCGATAAAACACTTCAGCATACCCACCAAGAGAAGCAACACCTTCTTGGATACGAGCTCCACCAGAGTCATTCAAACCAATAACAGGCACACCATTCTGTAATGCAAGGTCCATGATCTTGCAGATTTTTTCGGCATGTGTTTCTGAAAGAGATCCACCAAATACTGTAAAATCTTGAGAGAACACATAAGTCGGGCGCCCATTAATCGTCCCCCAACCAGTGACAACACCATCACCAGAGATCTTCGTCTCTTCCATACCAAAGTCGGTACAGCGATGGGTTTTATACATGTCGTATTCTTCAAACGACCCTTGATCTAAGAGCACATCAAGTCGTTCACGCGCAGTAAGTTTTCCCTTTTTATGCTGGCTATCAATCCGTCGTTGTCCACCACCCAAGCGGGCCTCAACACGGCGATCTTCAAGTTCTTTGAGAATATCTTGCATCAATGCATCCCTAAATATTTGCAAATTTTATTATTGGCGGGCAAAATTGATGAAGTTTCAGCTATTTAACACTGGTTGATTTCTTATAATTCTATTTTTTTTCAACTGGAAATCATCGAAAAATGTCTATTACAGCTCAATATGGCCCCTAAAACACTTATTAGAACTTATAAAGACCATTTCAAGCACAAAGACTAGGCTTGAAAAAGCGACATTGTTATATTAGTGTTTTTGCAAATACATTTTTGCAAAATTGCAAATAATTTGAAACCGAGACTTCAAGATGAAACATAAAAAATTACTCATCGGCAGAACAATCCGTAAAATCCGCAATGACGCAGAACTAACACAAGCTGCATTTGCTGAACGTCTTGGCATATCAACAAGCTATCTCAATCAAATAGAAAATAATCAACGCCACTTAAGCGCTTCAGTCCTACTATCATTAGCTGAGAACTTTTCAATCGATATCGCCAGCTTTTCCGAGCAAGACAGTGACCGATTGATAGCAGACATCGCCGAAGTCTTCTCTGATCCGCTCATCAGCTCAACACGGCCATCAACAACAGACATAAAACTGGTCGCTCAAGGCGCACCAGATTTTGCCCGGGCCTTCATAGCAATGCATCACAATCTTCGCCGTGCTAGCGAACAATTGGCAGAGCTAGACGAAACCATAGAACGATCAGATGGTCTGAGCGAGCCAACCCCTTATGAAGAAGTAAGAGATTTCTTTCACTATCTGGATAACTATGTCGACGAACTAGACCAGAAAGCTGAAAATTTACACAAGCACATTTCCAAACAAAACCGCAGCAAAGTTCGAGCCCTCGCGGACTACATAGAACAAACACACCGCGTCAGAGTTATTATCGGCACAGAAAACACTCAAAACACAAACAACAAAGACAATGCTCAAAAAGAAGAAGTAGCCCTAAGACGTTTCGATCCAGTCGCACACGTTCTATACCTAAACAGACGGTCCCTTGCTTCAACTCAAGCATTTCAAATCGCCCACCAGATCGCACAACTAGAATTTGCAACGACCATCGAAACCTTTATTAATGAAGCCAACTTTCACTCAGAAGAAGCCGCCGCCATTTGCCGCATAGGCATGGCAAACTACTTCGCTGGCGCAACCATCTTGCCTTATGGAGAGTTCAGCCAAGCTGCAAAAGAGATGAGATATGACCTTGTGCTCTTAGCAGATAAATTTGAAGCCAGCATCGAGCAAGTCGCTCACCGTCTCTCAACGTTGCAACGCCCAGGGGCCAAAGGCATTCCCTTCTTCTTCGCACGTGTTGACCAAGCCGGTAACATCACCAAAAGACACTCGGCGACCAAATTGCAATTCGCACGATTTGGCTCTGCTTGTCCTTTGTGGAACGTCCACCAAGCCTTTGAAACACCCAATAGAATTATCCGCCAGCTAGCAGAGACGACTGATGGCGCACAATATCTTTGCCTCGCCACGACAGTCTCTAAACCAAGCGGGGGCTTTCATGCACCTGTACAAAGATATGCTCTGGCACTTGGTTGTGAAATAACTCACGCAGAAGATCTCATTTATGGAGATGACTTAGACACAAACAATAACAAAGCATTCGAGAAAATCGGCGTATCTTGTCGCATTTGCGAAAGAAGAAACTGTCACCAACGAGCTCTCCCCCCTTTAAAACGCGGACTGAAGATTGACGAAAACAACCGTAAAATTATTCCTTATGAATTCGAGTAGCAGCGCATCAATAAAAATATATCAGTGCCTTAGAGGCTTTTATACTTATGAAAAGCTTTAGCTAATGCATCCGCACTTGTGAAGGCAGCTTCAACACGCCCCTCAACACACCAATCACCACAAGCCGCAAGTCTATTTTCAATATGAAGAAAATAATCCCCCCCAGCTTGACGCTCAATATTTGCATATCTCCATCGATGCAAGCCTTTATGATCAGCCTTGCTAAGATCGAGCCCTACAACCCTCGAAGTTTCTTCTATTAAATGCGCCATCACAAAGTCTTGTTCATCTTCCATATGCTCTTCAGCCCATTTGTTCGTCGCGTGTACTTGCAAACAATAATTATCTGGACGGCCAGGCTTAGAGCTATTAACAGAAATCCAGCTAATATCGGCCTGAGACACATAAGCCGCATCAAAATTTAAAGAAAGAGGTGCATCAAAGCCAAGCATAAGCGCATAACACCCAAGCATTTTGATATCTGATATGTCTTGATGATATTTAAATTCCAATGGTAAGAGCTTTGAACTTTGCGCACACGGCGCTGTTGTAACAACCCAATCATAAGGACCATGCTCATTATTGTTAGTATCAACAAGCACCCAGCCATCACGCTTTTGAAAACCCCTTATTTCGCTATTTAGTCGCACCTCTAATCCTTGCGATAAATATTTAGCCACACCATTCATTGAAGGAACCGAAACAAAATGACCTTGCTCCTTGGTCCACAGCCGCTGAGCCACTACCTTATTACCCTGCATCTCTTGAAACCGAGCACACCACGGCTCGACTACCCCCTCTTTAAAAAGAGGTTCCAGAAACTCGGAAAACGCTTCAGTTTTAGCAAGGAAAAATTGCGCCCCATGATCAAAATGAAAAGGTTCGGCTCTCCTAGTTGCAAGTCTGCCTCCAACCCCTCTTGATTTTTCATAAATATGAATATCTGCAACGTCTTTTAATTTATGAGCTAATGTCAGACCAGATAATCCAGCCCCAATGATTGCAATATTGGTCAAATAGTTCCCCAATTAATTTTAAAGTTAAGAAATACGGCCCATCTTAATTGAGCACTTGCGACAAAACATAACAAGAAAAAAAATGAAGAAGATATCATGATATTTTAAGGACAATAAGTCGCTATGTACTCACCAAAAAGATTGCAGTAAACTTATATGAGACATCCATTAAGAGGTAATATTTTATGGGCTCGTTTACTCCGCCAACTGTCGCCCCTCCATTAAAACCGCTAGGTATTATCGGCAGCTTACGTGCCATGCGAGAAAATGCTCTAAATATAATCCCTGAAATAGCTTACACCCAACCAATCGTAACAGGTAAAACCGGGTTTTCCAGATGGCACATGATACAAGGCCCAGAAGCCTTAAAACATATTTTTCTAGATAATGTAGAAAACTATCCCAAATCAGAAGTCGTCATTCGAATGTTACGCCCTGCTGTCGGGGAAAGTCTTTTCACTTCTGAAGGTAGCAATTGGCGCTGGCAAAGACGAGCAATCTCACCAGTTTTCACAGCACGTAATGTAACAGCCCTCGCCCCCTTAATGACCAAAACAGCGGAACGAGCAGCCACCCGGATAGCCAACAATCAAAATGGCGAATGTGAAACGGCCTGTGAAATAGTCAGTGAAATGTTATCCGCCACATTCGATGTAATTTGCGAAGTAGCCCTGTCAGGGCGAGAACATTTTGATAGTGAAAAATATGCCGAAGCGGTCACAAAATATTTCCTTACCGTCGGCAGGGCTTCACTATTAGACTTTTTAGAAACACCATACTGGGTACCACGGCCAGGAGAAATTCGTGGAAGGCGAGCTGTTAAAACCATGCATAAAATGGTGCAGGAAGCCATCGATGCCAGAAAAAAAGACATAGCAAATCAAAATGAAGGCAGTGATGATTTACTTGATTATATGATGAAAGCTGAAGATGCCCAAACAGGGAGAAAAATGGCCCCTAAAGACCTCTTGCACAATATGCAATTCTTCATAGTGGCAGGCCATGAAACAACAGCCTTAACTCTTGCATGGGCCCTTTATTTACTCGCCAATGATCAAGAAGCACAAGAAATAGCACGCAGTGAAGCAACGTCAATTTTAGGAAGAGGAAGTCAAGCTAAAGCTGCAAGTGCAGAAGATATTAAAAAGGCGCCCTACATAGAACAAGTCCTACAAGAGACCATGCGTTTATACCCGCCGGTTGGCTTCCTTGCACGCAAAGCGGTAAAAGCAGATCAACTCTATGATCGAGAAATAAGAACTGGTGATACAATGTTTTTAAATATTTTTTCCCTCCATCGTCATCAAGACCTATGGGAAAACCCCAATGAATTTAATCCAAACCAGTTTACAAAAGAAAAAATAGAACAACGTAATAAATTCCAGCACCTTCCCTTTGGCGCAGGTCCACGCATTTGCGTCGGTGCAACATTTGCCATGATGCAAGCCCAAATAATTTTAATGACAATTTTATCAAGATTCAAATTTACACCAGCCTCACCAGAACCAACCCCCATAATGCAAATGACAATAAGACCTGAACCGGGTGTTTTTCTAAAATCATCCAGCTTATAATAAAAAAACTCATGGCCTGAAGAATCAAGCCATGAGCTCTAGGGAACCACATTGAAATCAAGATAGATTATTTAACGACTACGGAGCTATTAAAAATATCTCTATGCAGTTTCCAGTCACCATTTTCTTTTTGCCAAATAACAATATACTTACCTTGATCAGCCTGATTACCTTCAGCATTTTTCAAAACATACTTACCAATTTCTATGGCTGTTTCACCATGGATTGTTAATTCAACAGATGTTAATTTAGCTGCAGCAAGACCACTTTTAAATGCACCAGCCCAGAAATTACGAATATTATCTCGCCCAGTTACGAAATCAGCATTTGTAGGCATGACTTGCCCTTGCAAAGTATAAAGCGCTGCCAATCCATCCGCATTTTGAGACTTAAACATTTTTTCAAATTGCTGATTAACAACTCCAATAGCTGACTTATCCTTCATCTGCCCAGCACTTAATCCAGAAACAGTTGCCGCAAATAAAACAATCAAACTCGCAATAGATAGTGAGAGAAATTTCATAGTCATTCCTTTCATAAGGTTTAAAGTTACACTCTCAATGTATCTATTGCCATGAGTGACCAGGGCACCCCATACACAAACCAAACTTTAACATGGACAAAACAATCACAATCATCGATTATTACATTCATTTTACATTTGCCATAACACCTCTTGATTAGAATTCAAGACCTCATATATCTCATTTGTAAGAGCTAAAAAGAAACACACGAGGAAACTTATCCTATGGTAATAGGCAAAACTACAAACCTCATAACTCTGCCTGAAAATTGCTCAAGTGAAGACGAGTTACCCGAAGTCTCCATACAGCTGCAACCAGGCGAAGCTCCCAATTACTCAATAAAATTATACCGGCTGTTTTTTGCCAGCAAACAAGACGTCAACCTGAACTTAGAAGGCCAACCAATCACTTTAAAGCAAGGTCAACTGCTAACTCTTTCACCAGGAGAA
>CAXIDO010000095.1:0-7444 GCA_964022745.1 uncultured Methyloligella sp.
AATGGGCAAAGAACTTGGCATGAAAGACAAGGTCTACGTCAACCCAGACCTGGCCCTTCATCCAGATACATCCGTTGCCATCATGTCAGAAGGCATGATCAAAGGTCTCTTCACCGGCAAACGCTTGTCTCAATATTTTAACGCTCGCACAACCAATTGGGGTGGTGCCCGCCGTATTATTAACGGAATGGATAAATACAAGCTCATCGGCGGTTATGGGCGAAAATTCCACGCAACCCTGCGTGTCGTACCGGGTAAACCAAAAACCGATGGGTCTACAGACGAGCCAAAGATTGCAACATGTGATGACGAAACCATACCACAAAGTTGCTTAAACAAACTCAAAAGCGAACTTGCTCTTCTAAACGGCAAATATGAAGATCAAAACAAAATCTATATTGCCAATCTCTCAGATAATAAACTCCTGGCAGATAAAGTTAGAAATCTAACGTTAGAGCTGGAAACTTTAAAATCGGATGCCCCAGATATTGCAGCTGAACTTGCCAGCCTTAAAAACGCGCATCAAGATTTAGAAAACCGCTACAAAGACATCCAAACCCAGAACAAAGCGAATGAAGACGAAAAATTCCGCTTATCAGAACTGAATAGCAAATTACAAACCAAGCTGGATGATGCCATTGCAACAGGCTCAACAGGTACAGATGGGGGGCTCTTAAAAACACGATTAGAAGAGCTCGAAGCCAAACAAAAAACCTTAGAAACCAAACTCGCAGCTGTCTCAGAGAGCCAACAAAAATTAGCCAAACTGTCAGAAAGCCTGAATAAAAAACAAGCTGCACTTGATGATAAAGAACAAGACATTGAAATCTCCAGATCAGCCCTTCAAACAAGGGAAAAACATCTACTTGAAGATCAAGACGCAATTGAAAAAGAAGAAAACCGCTTAACTGAAGCAAACCTGGATCTCAATCACAAAGAAGCACGGTTAAAACAATATGAAAAAGATCTAGCTGCAGAAAAAGCAAAACTTGAAGAATACTATTCCAAAAACTGGTTTTCACGGGTGTGGGATAAAACCTCATCAATGTGGAGCGATGAAGAAAAATAGATGACGAAAAATAAGAGAATAAAATTAAGAGTTACAAGAGATTTAAGCCAACGAGGTGCCAAAAATGAAACGTTTAGTATTGAAGTCTTTTAATTTAAATAAGCGACTAAAAACTTTAGTCACATCTCTAACAGCAGGACTTCTATTCGTTCTGTTTCAAAGTCCAGCCTTTGCTGATAGAAATTTCAGTAAATTCGACATCGTCCTGAACAAATCAAGCGGTGCCGTCAATGTCGAAGGCTTAAAGACAAAAAATTACCTACAAGAACTCGCCAAAACCCGCTTTGTTTATCTTGATTTAAAAGTACTTCTTGATGGCACAGATGAAGATGCTGTGCTGCAATCAACAGAAGAAGCAGATCGCCGCACAGCGGTTGATTGCCAAAAAGGACGCTTCGGCCCGTTACCAATGGTAGAAGGCATGGAATATTTCCTAGCCACCTCTTACGAGGGCAAACGTGTCACAGCAACCTTCTATCCAGGCACAAGAGCACAGCACACATTCAATGATGTTGCATGCACATTCGACATCCGCATTAAAAAACGTGCAGTCTTTCACCTCAGAGGTTTCTTCGCAGTTGTCTCAAACACCTATGAAGAAGGCGTTGCATTCCAACTCCGCCCAGTAGCCCCAACAGGCAAAGAAGTCGCAAAAGTATTAAAATAATACGAACAATGATCTATAGCAAAGGTACCTATCGAACAAGTACCTTTGCTATAGAATACTGATAATTTCGCCTCACTTGCTCCAATCAAAAAAATTGAAATTAATCAACCATTTCAATCGCTTCAAATCAAAGTGAACTGCTTTTATTAAAAATACATATATAGTCCATTTGAAATTTATCTTTAGGTTAAAACGAAAAGAAACTCATCAATGCGTCTATATATCTTTCTATTAAGTCTCCAACTTTTCATAAGTGGATATTCAATTGCAAATGGCACAGAGCTAATAAAAATAAAAAACTCTTCATCAGCAACCGTAGCACAGCAAATCGCCCTCATTAAAAGAACTGCTACAAATTAGAAGCCAGCGTCCTGCACGCAAATCGACCAAGCCATGGCCTATTCATATGGCATTGGGTACATCTTAAAAAACGACAAGAAAAACAAAACAAAGAACGCTCAGTTCATTAAAACAATGAACTCTTATTACGCTGTCTTTTAAAAAGTCTATAAAAGCAAATGCCGCTCAACAGCACCTATAACAAAACAAGCAAAAATCAATTACCCTAAAATTGTTCAAGAACTTGCAAAAAAGAAAAAACAGCAAACAAAATAACCTTATAAAAAAAGCATGGCTTTCTTAAGAAAAGCCATGCTCTTAATTTATACATTTGTAATAGATTGCTATTAAAAACTACAGCCCAAAGCGAGACCAAAGCGCTCGTTCCTCAATCGAGGAAATCAACTGATTTGTTAGCTGAGCCGGTGTTGCACCAGTGAACTGCGCCATCACTCCTTGCGGAGATGAGCGGCCAAACAAACCTTTTTTCGCCTTTATAAGTTCAAGCTGAACTTCATCACCAAACAGCTCGCGCATTTTTGTGCGCACATCACTCAAGCCATCGATCAAACCTAATTCAAGAGCTTTATTCCCAGTCCAAAATTCACCAGTGAACAAATCTTCTTCACTTAATTTCTCGCCGCGACTTGTACTCACAACTTCTTTGAAAGTCTTGTGTATGTCTTTTTGCAGCTCTTTTAGGCGAGCAATATCCTCAGGGTTTTCTGGTTGGAAAGAATCGAGTGTCAATTTCTTTTCACCAGCCGTATAAACCCGGCGTTCAACCCCAATTTTCTCAATCGCTTTATCAAAACCAAATCCAGCCGCAATCACTCCAATCGATCCAATGATCGAGCTTGGGTCTGCATAAATTTCATCACCAGCACAAGCAATGAAATACCCACCAGAAGCCGCCACATCTTCCGTGAAAACATATATCTTCTTATCATTCTCTTCAGCTAACGCGCGAAGACGTTTATAGATCAACATTGATTGAACCGGACTACCACCTGGCGAGTTAATCACCACAGCAACAGCTTTTGCTTTCTTATCTTCAAAAGCACGTTCAATCATATCTGCTGTATTGGCTAAGCTAATCCCAGGGTTCAAAGGAGTTGCCATGCCAATCGGGCCGGTAAACCGCAATACTGGAACAGTCGGCGTTTTAGAAAACAAACGCTTAAACCAAGATTTCTTTTTTTTCACTTTTTTCTCAGACATTGACGACCCTTAATTTCAAACAATCATGACAAAACCTAAAATATTTGCCAGATCAAAATAAATAAACATGACCTCTACAAAAGAAGCTCTTGTATCAAATGATTTAAGTTAAATCTCAAAAATTGCAAGCTTGAGTGTTATTTCTACTGAAATAAGCCAGCTAATGGCCCTTCTACAGCGCTCAAACTCTCACACAAAGCTTTCACTTCAGGAACATAACCACCGGTTTCATCATGCAAAACTAATCCTGGCAAAAGTTTCAACGGTGCTCTCGAGCCCTTAACCCCTTGAATAAGAACTCTATTCGCCGCGCAATTTTCTTTTGAGTAAATTGGTAAAACCCGCAAGCCCCCAAAACGACCATTTAAAAGTTTAAACAGGTCATCCAAACGTTCAGCTCTATGGATCATGGAAAACACCCCCTTTGGTGCTGCCATCGCCGTCAAAAAACGAACCCAGTTTTCCAAATCGTCCACCAAAGCCCGCCGCGCACGAAGCCTTAAGGGATTGCTCGAGACCCGCGTTTCCCCTTCATTATAAAAGGGCGGGTTAGCGATTACAAAATCATATGAATTCCTCTTTAAACCAAGGTTTTCCAATTTCGTAATCGGTTCGCACAGGTCCCCTAAATGAATTTGAACACGGTCTTGCAAATCATTTCGTGAAATATTCTTACGTGCTAAATTCACATTTTCTTGTTCAATTTCAATGCCCTCAACAACAGCAGTGTCATTGCGCTTAGCAACCGCCAAACTAACAACCCCAGCGCCACTGCCAGCCTCAAGCACTCTCATTGTCTCATGATTTCGTCCATAAGTTGGAACAGACGCTGCCAATAAAACCGCATCAATCCCAGAACGAAACCCAGATTTAGATTGATAAATCTTCAAAGCACCGCCTAAAAATTCATCATCAGTAAAATCATCACCTTCACCCGTAACAGAACTATCTTTCAGTCCGTTACAAGTTTTATCAACACCAATCATTCTTTGAAACTGCCATTCATATCGTCATCCTGAGATTTATTAATTTCAGCCAGACAGTCTTCAAGCAAGGCCTTTGCTTGAACAAAACAATCATCATTGACCATTATCCGACGTGGTAAAATACCAACTGACCCTTCCATCAGGCTCATATTTTGGTCCAAAAGCGTAAACTCAATTCCCTCTTGATTTAAAAGGTCTTGCGTAAAGCTCAAAAAAACAACGTCATTTGATGAAATAAGTTCTTTCATGAGGGAATTATACCTTCTAGATAAGTTGATCATTTACTGCTGAGTATAAAATACGCTATCAGACTTTCCAAAAAACAGTTAGTTTAAGTATAAAGCTACTCCCTGCTAAAGTGCGTCTAAGCGCCGCAAATACCCTAAAACTATAACCTAAATTCTCCCCTTTAGCCTATAATGAACTAATTATTGTAAAAAATTGTCTAGAATGGATATTAAACAAAGAATTTGATCAAAAAAATCACATTATATTTGCCTTTTAAATTCCCCATATTATAAATTTCAAAGGCTAGAATGTTTCACACAAAAGAAGAAACCGGTTTTGGGATTGTGCGGTTGCTGATAGGCAACTGAAGCCAAAAACGAGGAACGCTAAACATTCTAAAGTACGACATTATATTTAAATTTCGAAAGCAATTATGCGAACCAGAGTTGGGAGCTAAATTTGACCGCCCTAGATACTGTCAATAATCAGTATAAACCGACCCCTTCATTAGACACCCTGTTAAACAAAACAGCAGAAGATATGGGCCGAATAAACGAGTTAATATTAGCTGAGGCCCACTCGTCAGTAGATATGATTCCTAAACTGGCAAAGCACCTGATCGATTCAGGCGGCAAACGTATTCGCCCTATGCTCACCTGTGCCACTGCACGGCTCGTTGGCTATGAAGGCTTGGATCATATCCCTTTAGCAACATCTATTGAATTCCTGCATACAGCAACTCTTTTGCATGACGACGTCGTAGATGAAAGTGACATGCGCCGTGGTAAAAAAGCCGCCCGCATACTTTGGGGCAATCAGGCCAGTGTTCTGGTTGGCGATTACTTACTTGGCCAAAGCTTCAAAATCATGGTGAGCGTTGGCTCTCTCGAAGCCTTAAAAATTCTATCAAACGCCTCAGCCATTATTGCTGAAGGCGAGGTCATGCAATTGGCAGTGACAAACAATCCAACAATTTCTGAAGCTGAATATATGTCAGTCATCAATTCTAAAACAGCAGCTTTATTCGTAGCAGCTGCTGAGCTTGGTGCTGTTGTTGGGAATAGACCAGAAGAAGAAAGACAAGCATTAAAAGATTTCGGTGAAAATCTTGGCATTGTCTTCCAGCTTGTTGATGACGCATTGGATTATCACGGCGAAGCAAGTAAGCTTGGCAAAGATGTGGGCGATGATTTCAGAGAAGGAAAAATCACCCTTCCTGTTATCCTGGCCTATCAGCAGGGCACAAAAGAAGAGCAAGAATTCTGGAAGCGCACCCTTGGTGAAGGCAACATTGAAGATCAAGATCTAGAAACCGCTGTTGAATTAACAAACAAATACAAAACCATCGAAGAAACCATGAACCGCGCACGCAGTTTTGGAGAAAAAGCGAAAACATCTCTTAGCCACTTCCCCAATAATGATTGGAGTGAAGCCCTGCAGGATGTCATAGAGTTTTGTATTGAACGTGGGAATTAAAAAACTTAAGTAAAACTAAGTTCCAAACAGTGACTTCCCCTAACAGGGGGAAGATATTGTGCATCAATACAAAAGTCTAAAGCATAGGATTTATGAACTACTAAACAAACCTCACCTTTAATAACTAAAAACAGACCTATAATAAAAAAAATCGAAAATTTCCATCGACTTGTCATATTATACTCTTAACCATCCTCATAGATTAAAAAAGTAGATACGGAGTTAAGGAAAGCACGGTTACTTACGACAGTTGCTTAGGACCGATTTCTGGTGGGAAACCTGAAGGTCCACTAAAAAGCCATTCAATCTTCAATTATTTAATCATGAGTTTTTAAAGGAGGGCTGGGACAATGAATGACAGGGAAACTCCAAATTCAAACCACATGCGCCTGAAAAGCCCTCTAACACCAGCACTACTAAAGCACTTAAAACTAACACCGAAAACAACTGCTGAACATTTAGCATTAGAAGCTTTAATCACAGGCACACCCATTTGGTTAGGTCCCGACCTCACGAATAGTCACCATTATGAATACGCCGCAATCCGCCCCAAATTTTGCGAACAGGTCCTAACCCCAATCTTTGATAAGAGAAATGAAAACCAAGATATCAAAGCTTTATATGAGTGGACCAACAAGAAGGGACCATTTACCCCTCGCGAATTACAACTAATTGAAAAAACAATAAGGATAACCACCACAGAGGGGTTTGCAAGTCAGATGCGGCCTGAATTAAATCAAGCGCACACGCACATTCGTGCTGAATTCCTTAGTGATCTGGTATTAATCAAACAACTTACTCCCAACCCTGAAGAAGAAGAAACGCCAATAAAAGGCATTCAGATTTCTGGCGCAACAATAACCGGGCACCTAAACCTATCAAACAGCCGCAATTGTCGCCCGCTCACACTGAATTACTGCCAATTCGAAAAACCACTCAACTTAAATCATGCCCAACTTTCTCATCTAGATCTAAGTGGCAGCCTCTGTCCCGGATTAAGTTGCAATGGCGCGGTCATTCATGGAGAAACACATTTACAAAATGGGTTTGAAGCCAAAGGCACTGTAGATTTCGTTAATTCAAAACTCTATGGCACATTTAACGCATCCGGAGGTTCATTTCTCTCTAGCGGTATTGGCATTGAAAATAATGCTCTTTCCTTACAATTATCCCACGTAAATAACAGCATAATCCTAAGTGACGGCTTTAAATCTGATGGGATCGTAAACCTACACGGTACCCAATGTGATTTAAATCTATTTTGCCAGGGTGCCTACATGATCAACCAACAACAGGATCAAATGGGTTGTGCTCTTCTATGCGATAATACAACCATCAAAGGCAATGTTGATTTGGGAGGAAAATTCTCAGCCATTGGCGGCATTTGGTTCAGAGGAACAACCATAGGCGGCAACATAGAAGCTGAACAAGCCTCGTTTCACTATTTCGCATCTGCCG
>CAXIDO010000096.1:0-7377 GCA_964022745.1 uncultured Methyloligella sp.
AACCGATATTCACCACCTCCACAATGACCAAGAGGATCCATAACAAGATATTGACCAGGATAAATTTCTCCGTCGCCAGAGGCGACCTCTTTTACTTTGATAATATAATTATTAGGCCCTAGATGTACATCATCAAGGATACGTACAGATGGCATAACAAAGCCCATGTCAGCCGCCAATTGCCTGCGAAGCCCTTTGATTTGTTCTGTTAGTTTGTCACCGTCTGCTGCACCATCCTTGATCATAGGTATGAGAGAATAGCCAAGCTCCAGGCGTAAACTATCAATTTTTAGGACGTTTGCTATGGGTTCTTCAGCAGGTGGGGCTGCAGCTTCCATTTGTTGAACAGCAGCCATTCGGGCGACTTCTTCTTTCTTTTTCTTCAATGCTCCACTGGATTGCCAGGCCAGGACCCCTGCGCCAGCTGCTAATGTGAGAAAGGGCAATAGAGGTATACCTGGCAGAGTTGACATAAAGAACATGACACCAGAAGACATGGCCAAAGCTTTTGGATAGCCAGAAAGCTGCTCTGAAAGAGCGACGTTTGCTGCGCCATCTACACCAGCCTTAGAGACAAGAAGACCAGCTGCTGTTGATACAATCAAGGCTGGCACTTGACTGACAAGGCCATCACCAATGGTGAGTAGTGTATATGTTTGCGCGGCATCGCCGAATGATAGTCCATTTTGACCAACGCCAATGATAATGCCGCCAACAATGTTAATCACAGTGATAAGTAAGCCAGCTACTGCATCACCTCTTACGAATTTAGATGCACCGTCCATCGCACCAAAGAAAGAACTTTCACTTTCTAAGCGCTGACGTCGCTCTTTTGCTTGATTTTCGTCGATGAGGCCTGCTGAAAGGTCTGCGTCAATTGCCATTTGTTTACCTGGCATGGCATCCAATGTGAAGCGAGCGGCTACCTCGGCGATGCGGCCAGAACCTTTGGTGATCACGATAAAGTTCACAAGGACTAGAATAGAAAAGACAATAATACCGATAATAAAATTGCCTTGCATGACAAAATTACCAAAGGCTTCAATCACATGACCGGCTGCATCTGTCCCTTCATGGCCATGGCTTAGGATTAAGCGTGTCGAGGCAAGGTTTAACGCCAACCGCATCATAGTGGCAATCAGCAGAATTGTTGGGAATGAGGAAAACTCTAGAGGTGTATGAATAAAAAGAGCTGTCATCAAGATGAGGACTGAAAATGTAATTGAAATAGCTAGTGCCATATCCAACATAAAAGAAGGCATAGGTAAAATGAGCATCACCAAAATAGCAATGATGCCAAGGGCCAGGCCGATGTCGCCATGCCCCTTCATTCTGCTCATTACCGTTGTTTCGCTCATAGCTTATTTATGCTTTCTCTCTTTAGTGGCGCTTCAGATTGCCCACTAGCAACCGCGCTATTTTCTCTCACGGCTATTCCGCTGCGAAGCAGCTGGCCCTCCGATGGGCGGTGTTTTTTGACGATCAGCTTATCCGTACTTGCTAGGCTTTGTTCGGGCTGATCTTGTGCACCGGACGCCTCTGGCGTCATGTTCCCCAGCCGAAATGACTGGGCTCCTTCTTCAGGTGGATAGCTCATTACTTATTTTATATTGTGGACTAATTACTAGTTAGACTTAACTCGTTCTTATGTTGCGATGGTGCGGGTTTCGTTGGGTTGAGGAATTTCAAGGCCTTCATCACCATATTGTTTGAGTTTGTTTCTCAGGGTTCTAATAGAGATCCCAAGAATATTTGCTGCGTGTGTTCTGTTGCCGATACAATGGTCCAGTGTATTCAAGATTAAATCTCGCTCAACCTCTGCAACGGTCATACCCACAAGATTTTGTTGAACTGCTTCGGCTGTAGCTGCCGCAGCTGCAGCTGGTTCATTTGCTAAATTGGTTAAGGCCTCTGGTGGGCGAATGACGTCTGGGTTGATTTCGGACCCATTTGACAAGAGCACAGCACGGTGGATTGTGTTTTCTAATTCACGGACGTTACCTTGCCACTCGTTTTGCAGAAGTGCGTTGATTGCATCTTCGCTTAAAGTTTTGCTCTCGAAGCCATTTGCTTGCGTATATTTCTCGACGAAATGTGCGGCGAGGGCAATGATATCTTCTTTGCGCTCACGCAAAGGAGGTATGGTAAGATTAACTACATTGAGGCGATAAAGAAGGTCTTCTCTGAACGTACCTTCTTGGACGGCTTCAGCCAAGTTCCGGTTTGATGTTGCTATGATACGAATATCAACGGGCACGGGTTTGTTGCCTCCGACACGGTCTATTATTCTTTCTTGTAGTGCTCGCAATAGTTTTGCTTGTAGGCGAACATCCATTTCTGAAATTTCATCCAGTAGCAAGGTGCCGCCATTTGCTTCTTCAAATTTGCCGATACGGCGATGAAGAGCGCCAGTGAAGGCGCCTTTTTCATGGCCGAACAATTCTGATTCTAATAAGTTCTCTGGAATAGCTGCGCAATTTACTGAAATGAAAATTTTATTTGCTCTTGCTGACTGTTCGTGAACATGGCGAGCCATCACTTCTTTACCCGTTCCAGACTCGCCAGTGATTAGGATGCTGGCGTCCGAGTTTGCCACTTGATCTGCCATGGCAATGACTTTTGTCATAATCGGATCTCTATAGATCATTGCTTTTTGATCTCTAGAAACAGCGGTTAGAATTGCTGCGATTAATTCTGGGTCTGGTGGGAGAGGGATATATTCTTTTGCGCCGGCCTGTATGGCTTCTACTGCTGCTCTTGTGTTCTCACCACTGCCGCAAGCTACAACAGAGATATGTATGTGTTCAGCTTCTAAGCGTTCAACCAGTTCTCTTATGTCAAAGCTGTCCTCTATCATTATGAGGTCAGCGCCTTGTCCATTTCGAAGTTCATTGAGGGCTGTCTCAATCGTTTGGGCATGAGTGACTTTTGCACCGCTTTGCATCGCAATTTTGGTGGCAGTGCTGAGGTTACCGCTGAGACTTCCTATGATTGTTAGACGCATGTTGTTGCTCCTTTAAGGGGCCGGTTTGTTTTTTTAATTTAATCTTTTTTATTCGAGATGATTTCAGTCATGGTGACGCCGAGTTTTTCATCAACAAGCACTACTTCTCCACGTGCGACCAGGCGATTGTTTACGTAAAGGTCAATTGCCTCACCGACTTTTCTATCAAGCTCGATGACATCGCCTTCATCCAGATCTAATAAATCCGAAATCTCCAGGTTTGTACGACCAAGAACGGCGGAGATTTTCACTGGGACATCATAAACTGCTTGCAAGTCTTCGACTTGTTTAGGACCTGTGCTGACTTCTGTGTTTTCTTCACTATCTGAGGCATTTTCAGAGAAATCTGTTAGCTCAAGATCATCTTTTTTTTCTTGATCTTCACTCATGATGAGTTCTCACTTTTAATTAATGTTTCATCTGGCGTCGTAGTTGGTTCTATTGGTAGAGATGGGGGGCTCTGTTGGCTATTTGCGTTTTCTTTTGAAGAAAAAAAGTTGCCTAAAGCTGACTTTATGGAGTGCATAATTTCATCGACATTTTGAGAAATGCCACCATCTTTCCATGTTATTGCTACATCGCTGTCTTTTAAATTTGGATCTTCTATTATTTGTAATTCGCCGCTGTAACCGCTTTCACTCATCCAGATTTTGCTGGCATCTGTTGTTTGTTGTGCAAGAGCCGGATTTACTCGCGCGGTTAATTGTGGAACACCTCGTACAATTTCAAAGGCTTCTTTGAAAAAAGTTTCAATGAGCGGCATTGGTTCTTTTCGAATGAGGTCTCCGGCGAGGGTTGTGCCGGCTGCTATTCCTAATTCGATGGCTTTTTCTTCTAATTTTTTTATTTCTTCATTGAAGTTTGCCTGGATTTTTTGTTCTTGATTGGCAATTTTTTCGAGAGCGTCTTTTGTTTGGTTCTCTATAGTTGCCATTGCTTCTTTTTCGCCGGCAAGCCGCCCTTCAGCAAAGGCTTCAGCTTTCGCTTTCTCTATTTTTTCTTCAAAGCGTGCCTTGAGTTCAACTAAGGGATCAATAACCTCGGTTTTGTTATCGAATGAATTATCGAACATAAATTTTTGTGGTGCTGTCATTTGTTCGCTTTTCATCTAAATAAACTCTTCCGCATCATCACCTTTGGTGATCACAATATCACCCGAGGCTTCCAGGTCTTTTGCTTTGCTGATCATTTTTGCCTGGGCTTCATCCACATCACTTAAGCGAACTGGTCCCATATTTTCTAAATCATCAACGAGCATTTCAGCGGCTCTTTTGGACATGTTTTCAAGGAAGAAGCCCTTGATTTTTTCGGATGTTCCTTTCATAGCGAGGGCTAAGACGTCTTTTTCAACTTCTCGCAACAAGGCTTGTATGCTTGAAGAGTTGAGGCCTCCTAAATCATCGAACGTGAACATTAGGTTCTTGATGCGCTCGGCTGCATCGCGGTCAACTTCTTCCAATTTACCCATGAAGAGAGCTTCTGTCTGGCGATCGAAGTTGTTGAAGATGCCTGCCATGGTTTCATGAGCGTCAGTTTGGTTTGTGCTCGATAGATTGGAGATAAATTCTTTTCGCAGAGTTTGTTCAATTTTTTCAAGAATTTCTTTTTGTACCGCTTCCATTGCGAGCATTCTCTGGATGACTTCCATAGAAAAATCATCCGGTAATAAGCCAAGAACCCTAGCGGCATGTTCAGATGAAATTTTGGATAAAATCACTGCGATGGTTTGTGGGTATTCATTCTTCAAATAGTTGGCAAGGATGTGAGCTTGTACGTTTGAGAGTTTTTCCCACATGTTGCGACCAGCTGGTCCACGGATGCCTTCCATGATCAGGTTAACCCGATCTTCCGGTAGGATTTGCTTGAGAAGACTTTCGGTTGATTCAAAGTTACCCATCACAGCGCCAGAGATCGACATATCTGAAATAAAGCGCGCTAAAATTTCTTCAACCTGGTCAGTTGTGACCTTGCCAAGCTTTGACATAGCGATGGAAATTTCAGCAATTTCATCATCTTCAAGAGATTCCCAAATTGGTTCGCCATAGTCTTTACCTAGGGCAAGAAGAAGAATAGCTGCGCGTTCTTCGCCATTTAATTCATCAGACGCTAAGCGTGATGATTCAGATGCGATTGGAAGCATAGATGTTGTTTCTGGCATTGCCATAGTTTCGGCCATAACTTTCTCCCCTATGCTGCTTTCTCTTCATCAACCCAAGCACGAATAACGCTTGTTGCTTCTTTCGGGTTGTTTTGAACAAGTGTTCCTATTTGTCTAATCGCTTCAGCCTGGATTTCTCCATTCTGCTTTGCGTCTTGAATGGTTTGAGCTGTTTTATTTTCGTTAAGCTGGTCTTCGACTTGCTCTAAGGTGTTGAGTTTTTCCGGGTCTAGCTCAACGGGATTATCCTCAGCTCTTTGAGCTTCGCCAAGGTGCTCGACCAGGTCGATAACCACGTCGTTTTTCTCAGGCTCTAATACTCTTTTCACCAAGGGGCGGATAACAAAGAGAATGAAAAACAGAGAAATGAGTAAAGTTATAAAGAGTTCTGCAATGTAGAAATAATCTGCTTTGGTAAAATCAAACATTGAGGCTTCGGCAGTATCATCAAGCTTGAGGTTTTCGCTTTTAGCGAATTTTAAGTTGGTAACATTGATTAAGTCGCCGCGTTGTTTATCAAAACCTATCGCGGAACGAACCAAGCTGGCGATTTCTTCAAGTTCGGCTTTGTCACGTGGTGCGTAAGTTGATTTCCCATCAGCGCCTTTTGTGTAAACACCGTCAACTAAAACAGCGACAGATAGTCTTTTTATGCGCCCGCCTTCAATGATTTCTGTTTGATTTGTTTTTGAAATTTCATAATTAATGACTTCCTGGTTTTTTGCCTGATCTTCCTTGGCATTACCTTTATTACCATTGTCGGCATTACTATCTGGAAGTTCATTATCAACGGTAACGGACTTATCTCCGGTTGGTTGAGATGATGAAGAGGTTTCTTCGCGCGTGTTTGAGGAACGTACAACTTTGCCGTCCGGGTCATATATTTCAGATGATTTGGTAACGCGGTTATAGTCCATTTCTGCGTTTACGCGGATACGGACATGGCCATCGCCTACGATCCGGCCAACAATTTCTTCTAATTCTCGAGTTAAGCGCAACTCGTAACTTTGTGTGCGCTGAGCTACCTCTTGGGCCATTGGGCCTTGATCTTGGTTAAGACCTGAGGCAAGGAGGCGACCGGTTTCATCAACAATTGATACTTGCCCTGGGCTTAAGTTCTCAACAGCTGAGGCGACGAGGTGTTGAATGGCTCTTATTTGGCCGCGGTCTAGCTCACCTCTTGATTTGATGATAATGGAGGCTGAGGCTTTCGCTTTATCTCTTGCAAATAGCTTTCTTTTGGGGAGCACCAAATGAACACGTGCTTGTTGGACCTGATTTAGGGCTTTGATTGTTCTTGATAGTTCGCCTTCGATGGCTCTTAGGTGGTTGATGTTTTGAACGAAATTGGTTGCGCCGAGTGTGTTGCTTTTATCGAAAATTTCATAGCCCACCGTGCCGCCTGCGGGTAAACCTTCTTCTGCCATTGAAAGGCGTAATTTTAAGACCTGATCTTTGGGGGCCAGGATCACTGCGCCATCGCTTTTAATTTCATGGGGGACATTTAACCCTTCCAGTTTTTTGACAATTTCTATTGAATCTTTGAATTCAAGGTCAGAATAAAGAACTGTCAGATGCGGTTGATTAAACCGTGTCATTAAAAATATGAAAAACCCAATCATACCAATAGCAACGGTTGCCATTGCTGCTACTCTTGCGATCCCTAACGACTGTAAAAAACTTACGATATTATTATTGTTGTTAATTTCAATGTTACCAATAGATACAGTATCACTCATCAGACTGGCTTGCTCCACACATTAATAATGGTTGTACGACGCAGGGCTCCGCACGTTTGAACGCAATAAACTATGTAACATGATTCCCTCTAGGCAATTTTTACCCACTAAAAGTTAAACAGAGTTTAAATTTTTGAAAGTTTTGAAATTTATCGGCAGAATTTGCCTATAAATTATAATATTTTGACTAAAGTTCAGGGGGGAGAGTGTTTTTGTGGTTGAAGATGACAAAAAACGCTGCACCTGGGTTGGTACAGCGTTTGTTTTTGAAACAGAAAGAAATCTGTGAATTGTTCTGAAACGATTTCGTATCAGTGAGGGATATTAATTAAGCGCCGCGGTAATCTTGAACGCGTGTTGCTCTCAGGCCAGCCAAACCGTGACGATCAATTGACTTTTGCCAACTTAAGAACTCTTCTACGGTTAGTTTATAACGTTCGCACGCTTCTTCTAGGCTTAAGAGGCCGCCGCGAACA
>CAXIDO010000097.1:0-7361 GCA_964022745.1 uncultured Methyloligella sp.
CTATCACCATAATAGGGGCAGATGTATCAGAACACGCGCTGGATTATGCCTTAAAAACCAACCTTATAAACAACAAACTTTGCGGAAATTTTGAAGAACGCTCGCTTACTGAAACTGAAACACAAATCATTGAAAATACTGATTTAATCATTTCAACAGGCTGCATCGGTTATGTTGGCCATAAAACAATCAAAGAGCTCCTAAACTCACTCACGCCAAAACAGCCAATCATGACCCACTTTGTTCTTAGAACCATCTCCTTTGAGAAAATTGAACAAGAAATATCAAAAAATGGCTATAAAACCTACAAATCAAAAAAGCAATTCCCCCAAAGAAGTTTTGCCTCAAATGAAGAAAAAACAAGCACTCTTGAACGTTTGATAGAAATGGGCCTCGATCCAGAAAACTATGAAGCAGAGGGAAGCTATTATGCTCACCTCTACATTTCATTACCTTCAGGAATTGAGTTAACATCACTCCCTGAAGGTATAAAATCCTACTTTTAAACGACTGAACCAAGACTAATCAAATTTGCTTTGCAACAAATTAGAAAGCTCGGTTAAAGCCAGATCAAAATGCTTTATGAAATTCTCAAGCGCCTGCTCCTCACCCTGTGCCGTACTTAAATAGCAATTGATCACATCATTGCGGACCAAATAACCAACACCAATACAACCAGGACCAGTTGATCCAAACCCAAAATATAAAATCGTTGGCGAGGGAGCAGAACTGGTACTCAAACTATCCTGACGCATTTTAATCCATCCAGGGCTTTCAAATAATTTCAAAGCGGCCTCACATTGCGATTTTGATAGCTTACCACCAAGTATTTTCGCTAGAACTCCACCAGAAAATAATTCCGGATTTCTGTTATATATATTTAACAATTCCCAAAGATGCTGTTCAGGTGCTTGCCCCTGTTGGCATTGCTTCGCCCGCTCAACATGTTTAGAAGCCGCTGTTTTAAATGCATTTATTTTTTCATCTATTGTTGCACCAGAACGTTCTATGGTTTCAACAAACTTGAAAACCTCAGGTGTCACGGTGCGCATCGCCTCTGTTCGCCCTCGGCAATATTGCCTCGTCGCAATAGATTCGTAAGTGGCCCCAATAAAACCTTTGGTTCTATAATGCGCTAATTGCATAGCACATTGCGCAAACGCATCAGGTGACATTCCTAATGATTTAATATGCTTGCCGCCCCACTCCGGTAAATCATAAGAGCGCGTGATGGTAGTCTGTCTTAAATTTTTAAAATCATCAGAAGCTTTCGCTACAATCCCCTGAAGCTCAGGCGTTAAAGAAAATTCAAGCCTTGAGAATGAAGGTGTTCCCTGAGTAACAGCACCAGATTGTTCATCCAGGCTAGCAAGATCACATTCCAAAATCGCATCAACGAAATTTAAAATAGTCGTGCCATCCAAGCTGCAATGCTCAATATTAATACCAGCCATTCCATTTTGAAAAACAATAAGTTGCAAAGCTGTATCATACCAACGGTTGCCCGGCCCACCATGTAAAAGGTTATCACAGGCTTCCAAATCACTCCCAGGTGAAACATCATCAAGATTGATAGAAAAAAGCGCTGTCTCTATAAGGTCCAGATTTGCCTGGTTTTGATCTGAAGCAGATTTAAGGATTTCTCTTGTCTCAGCCCACTCAGCCCGGCGCATAGTCGTGAGATGCCCAACAGACGTCTCATCTCGTTCACCAGTGCTAGTTTCAAGAATAGCAGACATTCCAGCTTCAATATCTGCATAGCTATGCGGCGTCCCATTTTCCGCCACTACATCAAGAACATAAATTTTAGCATTAGAAAAAACTAAAATATGTCGTGCAGTAGAGGGCCCTGGCTGCGCCTCGCTATAAAAACTACGCAGAGAATCTTGCATCTTCCCTGGAATACGTGTCGCAGAAAAAAGATACTTCACCTGATCCATAGATAAAGGGTTATCTTTAATTTTCGCAACCGGGATTTTCTCTTTATCAAGCAACAACTTATACCCTAAGGCAGATGCCGCTATTTTAGCCGCTCGTTGTGATTGAGAGAGCTCTTCATGACGAAACAAAAAGAAAAAATTAGCATTCAGCGCAATCGGATCCCGGCGTCCCAAATAACGAGACGGCCAAAAAACATCCAGCCAGCTTTTCGTATCTTTATGATTATCAAATTCACCAAGTGCTTGATGGAGTTTTTCACCCAAGCCACCTTTTTTAGTGAATTTCTCAACCGCTTTTTTTGTTTCATTTAATTCTTCTTGATTTAAAAGCGGTTGGCACCATTCAATAAACTTCTCTTTGGTGACATCTAATTCAGGCAGAGGAACTTTTGGTAACGTCTCTTCAAAAGAAAAAGTACCCTCTTCACTCTCGCCCACTCTGCTAACTGAATTAACTGTGCTAACTGTTGAATTACTCATTCATCTCCCCTATTGATAAATTAAGATACAAACCATCCTGAATGATAGCTACAGATGTGTTTGACTGTTTTTTATCTTAAATGAGGCAAGCATGAAAGAAAACGATCCTTTATTCCTAGAACAATTTACAAACAGTTCTGAATATCCCCTCTTAAATCCTGAAACGAATGCTTACAAAGACCTCATTAAAAAACTACGCAATGACCTGGAAGTGAAAGGTTGTGCTGTCTTGAAAAGTTTTATCAAAGCCGAATGGCATGACAAGATAGAACAACAAGGAGAGCAAGTCGCACCTCACGCTTACTACAAACAAGAAACAGTCAATGCCTATAATGTTCCATTAGATGCAGATTTACCAGATGACCATCCGGCCAAAATCACCATGCAAAGAGAAAACGCTTTTGTAGCCCGTGATCTAATCCCTGAAACAGATATCATTCATCAATTATTTAACAATGCGCTTTTTTCTCGGTTTTTAGCTGATTGTTTTCAATACGGAAAACTCTATCAATTAGCAGATCCCCTTGCCGGGCTTTGCCTCAACGTATTAAATCCAGGCTGCGCTCATCCCTGGCATTATGACATCAATGAATTCACTGTAAGCTTGCTCACCAAGAGGTCCGAAAAGGGAGGTGATTTCCGCTACAGCCCGGCCATACGCACCCCAGGAAATGAAAACTTAGAGGCCGTCAAAGAAATTCTCCTTAATGGAAATACACCTCATCCAAAGGTGAGTGACATTTCCCTGGAAGTCGGTGACCTTCAACTTTTTAAAGGCAGGTACGCTTTACACCACGTCAGTCCGGTTCAAGGAGAAAGTCAAAGACACACAGCTATTTTCGCATATACCCTAGAACCCGGCGTCATAGGCGGTGTTGAACGCACCAAACAACTTTTTGGCCGCTCACTCGAAGCGCATGAAAAAGCAGAAAGAGAAAAAGTACGCGCTGATGAACTCTTGGATTAAATAAAGAAAAGAACAAAACACAACAAAAGCTTCATCTTCAAAACATAATTTCGCCAAACTATTTTTATGAAAATTAGTCTCCAAAACCCACTCAACTAATTGTGACTTGCAAAACTAAAGCTTGATAACGGGTATCATTACATTATGATGAAAACAAACTCATAAAAGCCCCACTCACAAAATCTAAGCTGAGCTCTCGGGCCAAAAACACTCATAATAAAGCTGTCGCACATTCATAGGAGCATGAAGTCTATGTCAGTTACCCTCAATATCAACGGAGAAGATAAAAAGGTAGATGTCCCTGAAGACACGCCCCTTCTCTGGGTCATTCGTGATGAACTCAATTTAACAGGCACTAAATTCGGATGCGGCGTGGCAGCTTGTGGCGCCTGCACTGTTCACATTGACGGCAAACCAGTCCGTTCGTGCCAAACGAATATACAAGATGTCGAAAAATCAAAAATCACAACCATTGAAGGATTATCAGGCAAAGTTTCAAAAGCAGTCCAAGACGCATGGCGAGACTTAAATGTCGTGCAATGTGGATACTGCCAGTCAGGACAAATCATGTCAGCCGTTGGCCTCTTAAGTGAAAACACAAAACCAACAGACCAAGACATAGATACGGCCATGCAAGGCAATGCTTGTCGCTGTGCAACTTACCAACGTATCAGAGCCGCAATTCATTTAGCTGCATCAAAACTGGAGGCTTAAGACATGACAATTCAAACCTCAAGAAGAAATCTGCTAAAAGGCGTTGCCACAACAGGAACCGCTCTTTTCATCGGCTACAATACTAATGGCATCCTCTCACATACCATAGCAAATGCAGCTGAAAAATCAGATTTAACTCCTCTCAATCCATTCGTAAAAATCGCAACTGATGGAACAGTTACAATCATTCTCAAGCATTTTGAAATGGGACAAGGCACAACAACAGGCCTCACAACCTTGGTTGCTGAAGAACTCGACGCTGATTGGGACAAAATAGCAATCGAATTTGCACCAGCTGATCATGAAAAATACAAAAACCTGGCTTTCGGAGCACAAGGTACAGGCGGTTCAACAGCCATTGCCAATTCTTATATTCAATACAGAACAGCAGGTGCAGCAGTCAGGGCACTTCTGGTACAAGCAGCCGCAGCAAAATGGGGACTTAAGCCAAAAGACATTTCAGTTGAAAAAGGAATGGTCAGAGCAGGAGATAAATCTGCCCACTTCGGTGAGTTAATAGCCGATGCCGCCAAATTACCTCTTCCAGAAAAACCAACTTTAAAAACAGCTGATCAATTTAATTTAATCGGTAAAACAGAACTGTCTCGAAAAGACAACATTGATAAAACTGATGGCACAGCCCTGTTCGCAATGGATGTCAAAGTCCCTGACATGGTCTATGCCGTTATCTTAAGAAGCCCCCGATTTGGTGGAACACTACTGAGCTTTGAAACTGAAAAAGCCCGTAAAATCAGTGGCTTTCTTAATGCCAAAGCCATGCCAACAAAAGACGGCATTGCAGTCTATGCAACATCGACCTGGGCCGCAATTTCTGCCCGCAAAGCCATTGAAGCCAAATGGGACAATTCCAAAGCAGAAAACAGATCAACAAAAGAAATAGGCAAAACCCATCTTGAAACTCTGAAAAAAGCACCCGCATTACAAGCGCGCAAAGACAATGATTTTGAAAAAACAAATACTGCCATTACTTCTGCCCCCAAAAAAGTAAAAGCTGAATTTTTACTCCCTTATTTAGCTCATGCACCAATGGAACCTTTAAATTGCGTCATAGAACCTCATGACGATGGTAAAATAACCGTGCATGATGGTTGTCAATTCCCGGGGCTCGTCCATCCAACAATCGCTAAAATTCTAGGCATTCAGCGAGATAAAGTTAAAATAAAAACTTATTATGCCGGCGGATCATTCGGCAGAAGAGCCACTGCAAAAAGTGATTACGCAACAGAAGCAGCACTTGCTTTCAAATTACTTGGGGGTAAAAAAGCAGTGAAACTTGTCTGGACGAGAGAAGATGATTTAGCTGGCGGCTATTTTCGCCCAATGGCAGCACACAGTGTTAAAATTGGTCTTACAGATAAAGGAGAAATTTCTGGCTGGAACCACCACGTCGTCTCACAATCTATCGTCAAAGGTACCCCCTTTGAGAAAGCTTTGGTTAAAGACGGCGTTGATCACACTTCTATTGAAGGCATCGCTGATGCAGAATATGAAATCCCAGCCCTTTCAGTTGGTCTAACAGATTGGGTCTCACCAGTTCCTGTTCTTTGGTGGCGTTCTGTTGGCCACAGCCATACAGCTTACGTCAAAGAAGTATCCATGGATTTAGCCGCAAAAGCAGCTGAAAAAGATCCTGTTCAATTCCGCCTAAACTACCTTAAATCTGAAAACAAAGACCAAAAAAGACTAGCAGGTGTAATCAAACTTACTGCAGAAAAAGCAGAATGGAGCAAACCACTTCCAAAGGGGTGGGCACGAGGAATTGCCGCTCATAAATCTTTTGGCTCTTATGTGGCACAAGTAATCGAAATTTCATCCAAAGATGGTGATATCAAAATTGAGAGAGTGGTCTGCGCAGTTGATTGCGGTGTAGCTGTTAATCCAGACGTCATTAAAGCGCAAATGGAAGGCGGCATCGGATTTGGTCTCGGCGCAATTATGCGCAATCAAATCACTCTGAATGACGGTCTTGTAGAGCAGGAAAATTTTCCTGATTATGAACCATTGCGAATAAATGATATTGGCAAAATTGAAGTACATATAACACCCTCTGTTGAAGCACCAACAGGTGTTGGTGAGCCAGGTGTCCCACCGGCTGGCCCAGCGCTGGCCAATGCCATCATGGCACTGACAGGCAAACCTTTATTGAAACTACCTTTAAATGAAAACGGTGTTGATTTTGCTTAAAAAACACCAACAATCATCAAACAATAGAAACACTCACCTCCCACACACAGAGGGAGGAGAGCAAAGCTTTCATAAATACACTTTTGTTGAAAATGTTATTCCGCAGCTTTTAAGTTGGCAGCGACAAGGGCTTCAAACAACACTGATCACGCTGGTTGATAGAGAAGGGTCATCCCCTCGCCCAATTGGTGCGCAAATGGCCATAAATGAGAGCGAAGAAGCCGTCGGTCATATTGCAACAGATTGTTTGCATGATGCCCTTATCTTTGAAGCCCAATCAGTCATGAGTTCAAAACAAAACAAGCTCATCCGCTATGGAAAAGGGTCTCCCTACATAGACTTAAAACTTCCATGCGGCAGCGGGCTAGATCTATATTTTGATCAATCCATCGGGCTCAATCAACTTGAAACAATGACGGAATTATCAAACAAGAGAAAAGCCTTCACTCTGGCAATAAACCTGTTAGAGGGCATCACAACCGTCTCTACACTCAAGAAGGGGCAAAACAACGAAAGATCAACCTCAGATGACATGATCATGTTTCGAAACTACGTCCCCCCTCTCCAATTACTCATCGCAGGAAATGGGCCAGCCGTAATGAGCATGGCCAATATAGCTCAAGATGTCGACTTCAAAACTAAGATTTGCACAACAGAAGATGACCTATTGAAGTCCGCAAAAATTCAGGGCTTTAAAACTCTAGCAACCCAAGAGCTAACAAACAAACTTGATCCGTTTATAGACGAATTCACAGCGGCTGTTCTGTTATTCCACGACCATGAAAAAGAGTTACCTCTCTACAAACAACTATTAGAAAACTCCCCATTTTATATTGGTGCGATGGGCAGCAAAAAAACTCATCAAAAAAGAATTGAAACCTTAAAATCCCTCGGGATAAAAGAAGAAGAAATTGCAAAAATCAAAGGACCAATCGGCATCATCCCCGTTGCAAAAAACCCCTCACTGCTAGCACTCTCCGTCATTTCTGAAATTATGAATGAAGCACAAAGCAAAGGTTATATATGTTAGCTCATTCAAATAAGTTAGCAGCCAT
>CAXIDO010000098.1:0-7320 GCA_964022745.1 uncultured Methyloligella sp.
CTTTTAATATCGCTTCATAGTTCAGAAACTGAATTGGGGGGGGCTATTAAACTGTTTTTATAACACCACCTAGTGGCCCTCTCTACGCAGGCAGTGATAAGTTCTTCCTATTCGCTTTCACTGCCTGTTTTTTTACCAGAAATTTAATGTGACCTTAATCTGTCTTGTTGGGCAGAGAACAAATATGATTGTTTGATAAAGTTGATATGAGAGAAAAAACGTTTAAAAAAGCATATCTTATTGATAGTCAGCCTCTTTATTTGGATGGATTAGAAGGCATTGTTAAAGGGCTTTACTCAGATATTGTTGTTGAGAAGATTAGTTCTGTAGAAGAGTTTTTTTCTAGCAATATTCGGAACGAACATCAGTCTTTAATTGTTTTGGATTTTTTGTCTTTTGGTGAGTTCGGCTTGGATATATTGCTTGAGTTGAGAATTAAATATCCTAATGTGAAAATTGTATTGTTCAATGAATTTGATTGTGAAGACATTAGAGAAAAAATTAGATATCTTGGCGGTACGGCTTTTCTTACAAAACAATTATCTGCCTCTGAGATAAGATCTGTTTTCCAAAAATTAGAACAAGATTTGCAAACAATTTCGTGTAAAAACTTTTATGTGTCTGTTCGTGGGTACTCCTCGTTCTTTTCATGTACTGCTTCCCATCGTTTGACAAAAAAAGAAATGAATATTCTTACGTTTTTAATGCGTGGAACAGTAAACAACGAAATTGCGTCTATGGTTGGCTTGACTGAGAGTACTGTTAAAAGTCATGTCTCTTCAATTATTAAGAAAATGGGCGTTATCAACCGTACGCAAGTCTTTATTGAGATGGAAAAACTTCGCGTAAAGACCACTGTGCGGTACTCTTCATTTTATTCACCGATTTCAATTCGGCATGTGAGGCGTTTTTATCCAGAAAAGAATGGATTAGAAGAGCTTAGAATGGTTGTCTGAAAATAACTATGAATTAGTAGTGGTATTTAGATATGGCAACTGCTTCTGACCGTGTGCTTACCTCAAGTTTTCTGAAGATATTTTTCATATGAAATCTAATGGTGTTTTCTGTGACATTGAGGGCTTTTCCTATTTCTGCATAGGTTAACCCTTCACAGCAATGTTTGAGGCACTCGGTCTCTCTTGTGCTCAAAGTGGTATTGTTTCAGCTTTTATTGGTGAGAGATTTAGCCATTGTCATTGAGGGTTCAAATTTTTCAAGTGCTTGCATGAAGCTACTTGCCATCAGTTGGACTTCTTCTTTTGAATTTATAAAATTTTGATAAGTGATTTCATTTTTACCTTGCGTATAAAGCGTCACTCCTCTTACTTTCTCGATTGTGTTGAAGGGGATGAGCCAGGCATGATGAACGTTAAACAATTTTATTAATCGATATTGGAATTGGGTTACCCAGTTGGATTTGTTTTTTTCAAGAGCTTCTATGTAATCAAAGGGAAATGATGACTTGCTGATTGTTGTTCTTTATTGTTTCTTCTGCCTGCGCTGTTGAGATGACAGAAAATGCCAAGCTCGCCCCCAGAGCGATGGCGTGGATATTCCTTTGTATTTTGGGCATATAGCCTCATCCCCTTTTGTTCATGAATAATATTTGCTCAGGCTATCAAAGGGGTGTGTGCGTCGGAACTACATGATCATGTAGGGGGAGTGAGGTTATGCACAGATGGCATTTTGATTTTATAGATAATTAAACTAGGGAACGCAGAAAAAATGACTTAATTTTCGAGTAGGTTTGCCTAATGATTGTTCTGAGAGAAATGGGCAATTCTTTTGAATTTGAAGGGGGCTAGGTATGAAAATTATTGTCAATGGACAAGAAGCTGAAGTGGATGTTTCTTCTGATATGCCGCTTTTGTGGGTTTTACGAGATGAATTAAATATCTCCGGCCCAAAATATGGGTGTGGTATTGCTCAATGTGGTGCTTGTACAGTTCATGTTGATGGGGTGGCTGTTCGCTCATGCCAGTTAGCAATAGGCGACCTTAAAGGGGAGGTCACAACAATTGAGGGGTTGGGGACACCTTCTTCTTTGCATGTGGTTCAAGACGCATGGGTTGAACATCAGGTTGCACAATGTGGGTATTGTCAATCTGGACAGATAATGCAGGCGGCGTATCTTTTAGATAAAAACCCTACCCCCACAGATGAGGATATTGATTTAGCGATGTCTGGTAACCTTTGTCGTTGTGGGACTTACCCCCGGATAAGAGCTGCTATTAAAGATGCTTCAAAACAGCTTGCTAAGGGGGAATAGTATGGGACGTTTAGGGACGATTACACGACGTACTTTTCTGGTTGGATCTGCTGCTGTGACTGGGGGCATTGCTTTTGGTTTGTATAAGCTAGCAACACCTCATGAGAACCCACTAGAAGAGGGGCTTCTTGAAAATGAGGCGACTTTTAACCCCTGGATTTTAATTGATAGTGAAAAAATTACCTTGATTACACCGCATGGTGATAAGGGGCAGGGCGTGACGTCTATGCAGGCAGCGCTTTTGGCTGAAGAACTGGATGTTGAGTTTGGTCAGTTTGAGACCAGCTTTGGTCAACCAAGCGCTGCTTATTGGAACACAGCCATGGCTGATGAGGGGGTTCCTTTTATGGCAACTGATAAAAGTTTTAAAGCTGATGCTATGCGTGATGTCATGGGCGGCGTGATGAAGCTTATGGGCATGCAAGGCACGGGCGGTTCGACATCTACCCCAGATAGTTTTGAAAAATTACGTATAGCCGGTGCAATGGCACGTGAGACTTTAAAACTAACTGCCAGTAAAAAATTTAAAACTCCCATTGATCAGTTAAAAACCAAGAATGCTGCTGTTATTTTTCCTGGTGGAAAAACTGTCAAATATACTGAACTTGCGGTAGATGCAGCTCAAATTGCTCCTGTTCAGGATGTTAAGCTTCGAGATCCTAGTGAGTGGCGTTTGGTAGGGAAGCCAATGAAGCGGGTAGATATTGTAGAGAAGTCTACGGGTGCACTGAAATATGGTATCGACCAGACTATGAAAGATATGGTTTATGCGACCGTTAAGGTTAACCCACGTCAGGGTAGTGGTGTAAAACGTTATGATGCAACTACAGCTGAAACCATGAGGGGTGTTAAAAAGATTTTGCACGTGACCAATGGAGTTGCGGTGATAGCTAGCAACACTTGGTATGCAATACAGGCCGCTGAAGAGATTGAGTTTGAATGGGAACGGGCGCCTTACCCAGCTGAACAAAAAGATCATTGGGCAGAGATTTCTAAATCGTTTGTTGAAGAAAAGCTTGATAGTGAATGGCGCAATGATGGTGATGTTGTGCAAGCTCTCGGTGCGGGTAAAATCATCTCACGAGAGTATCGCTCTCCTTATGTTGCTCATGCTCCGCTTGAACCTTTGAATGTGCTTATTCGTGTTTCTGCTGAAAAAGTTGAAATTTGGAGTGGTCATCAGATGCCACGGTTGTTGCAAAAGATTGTAGCAAAAGTGACCGGGCATAATGCTGATCAGATTACCTTTCATAATCTTTATATGGGAGGTAGTTTTGGTCACCGGTTAGAAATGGAGCATGTTAAATTGGCGGCGGAGATTGCGAACCAAATGCGCGGTGTGCCGATTAAGCTGACTTATAGCCGGGAAGAAGATTTTGCGCATGACTTTCCTCGTCATATTGCTATGGGGCGCGGTAAAGGCACTGTGAAAGATGGGAAGGTTGAAGCCATTGACCTTGAGATAGCAGCTCCTTCTGTAATTAACTCTCAAATGGGGCGCGCTGGGTTGAGTATTCCTGGACCTGATGCGCAAATTGCAGCCGGTGCGTGGAACAATCCGTATCAAATTCCAAATTATCGTATGCGGGCATACCGGGTTGATGAACTTGCACCAGTTTCTTCCTGGCGCTCTGTTGGTGCTACTGGAGCGGGCTTTATATTTGATAGTTTCCTTGATGAACTTATTCATGAAGCTGGAGCAGACCCGATGGCTGAGCGCATTCGATTAATGGGAGACAAAACCTCTCGGACTGTATTGGAGACTGTTGCTGAGATGTGTTCTTGGAACACAAAATTGGGGGGCACCAAACTTGGTGAGAATAAAGGGCGCGGGGTGGCTTTTGTAGAAAGTTTTGGTGTGCCCGTTGCTGAAGTGGTTGAGGTTACCAATACTGATGACGGTATTAAAATTGATAAGGTCTGGATTGCTTGTGATGTTGGGCGAATTATAGACCCTGTTAATTTTGAAAACCTTGTGCAAGGCGGGGTTATATTTGGACTTGGCCATGCAATGAATTGTGAAATTACCTATTCTGATGGAATGGCTGAGCAATCTAACTATGACAGTCATGATGGAATGCGTATGTCGCAGTGCCCTGAAATATTTGTTAAGGGGGTGGAGAATGGATCTAAGGTTCGTGGTATTGGTGAACCGCCTGTTCCGCCAGCAGCACCAGCTTTGGCAAATGCTATTTTTGCGGCCACTGGTAAGCGTCTTAGAGAAATGCCTTTTAATAAACATATTGATTTTGTTTAACCGCTGGTTTGAAATTTATTCTCAGCCATCGATAATTTCTTCTAAACGTTCATATTCATTTTCTCTGTATTTATCTATGAGGCTTGTGATTTCATCTGTGCTTACATCAAGAGATGAGAGAATGATGCTGCCGAGTTGAAGGCTGGATTCTGCCGCTTCTGATACAATGGCAGTTGCGCCAACGGTTTCTAGGTGTTGTATATGTTTGCGATCTCTTGCCCTTACATAAATGGGTAGATCTTTATATTGCGCTCTTAAAGCTGCAACTGTTCGGCTGGCTGTTGCCTGGTCATCGAGAGTAACGACGACGCTTGTTGCTCTAGAAATTCCTGCGGCTTCCAATACTTTTATTTGACTGGCATCTCCATAGTAAACTTGCATGGTTTTGCCACGGCATTTTTTAACACGATTTTGATCCAGGTCGAGGGCGACATAAGAATATCCTGCGTCGGAGACAACTTTTGCCACTGTTTGGCCGACACGGCCAAAACCGGCGATGAGGATGTGATTGTCGAGGTATTGTATTTCCTCATCAATTGGGTCCGGTTCGGCATTTGTTTTTTTGTCTATCAAGTTTGATATTTTCTCGCCGGCTAAAAACATCAATGGTGTTAAGAGCATGGTAATGGCGATGACGGCTAGTAAGATTTGAGTGATGTGCGGTGAGATGATTTTTAGAGCTAATGCAGCGCCAAAAAGCACGAAGCCAAATTCACCACCTTGTGAGAGGGCAAAGCCTGTTCTGAGTGAGGTGCTAAAAGGCATTTTGAATAGTCTGCATAGACACGTGATGATGATCATTTTCCCGATCAGAAGGCTGATAACAATTAAGGTGATGGTGCCCAGATTGTTAAATATGAAAAACACATCAATTAACATACCGATGGTCATGAAGAAGAGCCCAAGGAGTATGCCTCTGAAGGGTTTTATGTCTGCTTCGATTTGATGTTTATATTCTGTTTCAGCCAGGAGCACACCAGCAAGCAGCGCGCCTAATTCCATTGAAAGTCCTGCTTGTGACATAGCCCAGCCCATTCCAAGAACGATGAGCAATGTGGTTGAGACAAAGAGTTCTGAATTTCGTGTTGCGGCAATGACGTGAAATAAAGGCCGCAGAAAGTAACGGCCAAAGCCGATTATTAGCAGGAGTGCAATGCCTCCCTTTAAAGCTGACATGCTAAAGGCTTCGAGAAAGGATGTTTCGTTTGATCCAAGCAAGGTAACTAGAAGGAGTAGGGGGACAACTGCCAGGTCTTGTAAGAGAAGAATGGAAAAAGTTGTAAGACCGTAAGGTGTGGCACGTTCGCTGCGTTCTGTTAAAAGCTGAAGTACGAAGGCTGTAGAGGAGAGTGCTAAGCCACCACCGATTATTGTTGCGGCATTTATGTTTAGCCCCAACGTCCAAGCTATGCTTCCAATTAGGCTGCCTGTAAAGAGGACTTGAAGAGAGCCTAGTCCAAAGACTTTCCAGCCAAGTGTTTTTAATCTCTCGATAGAGAGTTCTAGTCCGATCATAAAAAGCAGGAAAACAACGCCGAATTCTGCAAATTTATGTGAAGCTTCTGTGTCTTCAATAAGTGCGAAACTGTGAGGGCCTATTATGAGGCCGGCTGTGAGGTATCCAAGTATTGGGCTTAGACCAAGTCGGCGAAAAATGGGGACGGCGATCACTGCAGCTGATAGGAAAATCAGGACATCAAAAAGATCGTTTGAATGGTGCACGTTTTGCTCTCCAACATCTTATGGCCATGTCTTTGCTTATGTTATCAGAGATATAGCTTTTCTTTTAATTTTTTTTTTGATGTAAATCAAAATATAGCACTGGAGAAGTCGGTGTTTTGTGAGGTTGTTTGTTTTTCAATCAATCTGCATTTTGTACTGATAAAAGCCGCTGGTGTTTGCGCATGGCATTTTGCGCATCTTTTAGCGTCATTATGCCTTGTGCTTTCAAGATTGGGAGCAGTTTTAAAAAGACTTCTGCTGTTGCGATGGCGTCACCTAAAGCTGTGTGCCTTACTTTTTCTTCTATGGTTATGTTCAATCTCTCGGCAATGGCATCTAATGTGTGAGTGGCACTTTGGCCATAAATGGCTGCTGATAGTAAAACGGTGTCTAGAACGGGATGGTCGAAGGTAATGCCAGTTTTGCTTTCTTCTCTTTTGAAAAAGGCCAGATCAAAAGGGGCGTTATGAGCAATGAGAATTGCATTATTGCTGAAGGCGTGAAACTTTTTAGCGGCCTGGGCAAACTGAGGTGCCCCTTTGACCATGGCATCTGTTATGCCATGGATTTTTGTTGAAGCTGGAGGGATTGGTCTTTTAGGATCAACATAAGTGTCAAAGACTTCACCATTAATTTGTTGGCCGTTTAAAACCCTTACCGCACCGATTTGAATAACATCATCTTCCTGGGTTGAAAGACCGGTTGTTTCTGTGTCGAATATTATATAACAAAGGTCGCTGAGGTTTGTTGATGCTTGTTGTTTGTCTGCAAGGTGTTCTGAAATGTCGAAATCGAAGACCAAAGGGCGAGGGGCCAGGCCGTGATCTCTTGCGCTCAGGACTATAACGAAACCAAGTTTATTTTCTAACAGTCTTATGCTGGCTTCAAAGTCAATAGACCTATCTGAGCTGGGTAGGCGTATATCCTGGACGGCTCCTAGTTTTTGTTCACTTAACTCTTGTTGTACTTTGTTTACTGTTTCTTTGCAGAAGTAGTCGGTAATTGGTTGGCCAAGAGCGAGGGGCTTATAATTTTCAAATGCGGCGGCTGATTGCCCGTCATATAGTGAGAT
>CAXIDO010000099.1:0-7297 GCA_964022745.1 uncultured Methyloligella sp.
AGATTTGTTCAATATCATTAATTCATTACGAGTAATAGAAGGATCATCTTTTGTTGCTGCCCCGAGCGCGGGTCTTTATTTATCGCAAATGGGGGCTGAAGTAATTCGTTTTGACCAAATCGGTGGTGGTCCAGATTTTAGCCGGTGGCCCCTCTCAAAAACGGGCACTAGTTTCTATTGGGAAGGCTTAAATAAAGGTAAAAAATCCTTAGCGATAAATCTTTGCGATCCAGAGGGACGCGAAATCGCGAAATCACTCATTTGTTCAGACGGTGACGAAGCCGGTATATTCCTCACTAATTATCCAGCCTCAGGCTTTCTATCCCACGAAAAACTAAGTGCCGAGCGCAGTGATCTCATAACGATACGTGTGATGGGAAAAGCTGATGGAGGTATCGCTCTAGATTACACAGTGAATTCTGCAATTGGTCTCCCCATGATTACAGGGCCAGATAAGCTTGGAGATGAACCGGTCAATCATGTGCTTCCCGCATGGGACTTACTCACCGGCTCTTATGCAGCTTTCGCGCTTCTCGCTGCTGAACGATCTCGACGTGAAACATCACTGGGACGGGAAATTTGTATACCCCTGATGGATATGGCAACTGCAACCATGTCAAACTTAGGCATGATCGCCGAGGTTATTCAAGAGGGCCAGGATCGCCCACGTTACGGCAACGATGTCTTTGGCTTCTTGGGTCGTGATTTTGTAACCGCTGATAAAAAACGCGCAATCATTATGGCTCTCACACCTCACCACTGGACGGGACTTGTAAAAGCTCTCAACATTGAAGAGGGCGTAAAAAAAATTGAGCATTCGAATGGTGTTACTTTTGATAGGGATGAAGGTCTTCGCTTTATTCACCGCAGAGAAATAAATGAACTTATCCAGTCGGCTGTCTCCAAGCGTCAAAGCGCTGAATTATTTGCAGCATTCGAAGAAAATAAGGTATGCTGGGGTCCTTACAATACGCTCACTGAGGCTTCAAATGACGCCGCATTAGTTAGGGACAATCCGATGTTTGCAGACATAGCCCATAAAAGCGGGCAAACTTACCCAACTGCTGGCTCACCAGCTACTCTGCCAGCTGAAGAGCGAGGCACGCCTGTGCGTGCGCCTTATCTAGGCGAACACACAGATGAGATTTTAATGGATGTTTTAAAACTCAGTTCAGGTGAGGTCGGCCGCCTCCACGACAAAAAAGTGGTCGCTGGTAAAGAAAATTCAACGTCGGGATCTTAAATAATGAAGCTGCGTTCTCTTCTCTTTGTTCCTGGTGACAGGCCTGACCGAATGGAAAAAGCATTAGGACTTGGCGCTGATGCTCTCATTCTTGACCTTGAAGATGCTGTTTCTCTTGGGAATAAAGAAAGTGCACGCACACGTGTCGCGGCTTTTCTAAATAGCTCGCGTGACCATGGTATTAAATTGATTGTACGTGTAAACCCGCTAGATAGTGGTTTAACTCAAACTGATCTAAATTTAATCCTCAAAGCCAATCCTGATGCGATTATGCTGCCGAAGGCTGATGGCGCAAATTCGGTTCAGCAAACACTACATACCATGCAGGAAATAGGGCCTGTTGTTCCGATCCTACCATTGACGGTTGAAACACCTGGCGCTCTTTTCTCCTTGAGCGAATACCAAAATGTTCAAGAAAAACTATACGGACTGACCTGGGGTGCTGAGGACCTTTCTGCGTCTCTTGGTACAAAAGGGAGCCGCGACCAAGAGGGCGTGTTACGAGAGCCATTAAAATTAGCTCGCTCTTTAATTGTTTTTGCCGCCCGCGCTGCACAAGTTCCGGCGATTGAAACCGTCTTCGCTGATTTTAAAAATGAAAATAATTTGAGGATCGCCGCCAATCAGGCTGCTCAAGATGGCTTTACCGGCATGATGGCTATTCACCCGGCTCAAATTCCTATTATCAATAAAGCTTTTACACCGAGCGAGGAAGAAATTGCTCATGCCAAACAAATTGTCGAGGCTTTTGAAAGTAATCCAGGGCAAGGGGCGCAACAAATTAATGGCAAAATGATTGATGCTGCCCACTTAAAGCTCGCTAAATCCTTAATTGAGAGATCTTTATGAGTGAATATTCAAAATGGCTAGGTCGCAATGAAGTCAAAAGCGATACCATCTCCAAAGCGGCTGTTACCCGGTTTCAGGCTACCCTAGATACCTCACCGGTTGAGGGCGTGCCACAAGGTTTTCATTGGTGTCTTTGTTTGCCAGATATAGCAACTGATGACTTGGGGTTGGATGGTCACCCGCCAAAGGGTGGTTTCCTACCACCGATTGATCTACCTCGCCGCATGTGGGCGGCTAGTGTGGTTTCGTTTCTAAGCCCGATTGAGATGGATGCCAAAATAGAGCGCAGTTCAACAGTTACCAATATCACTGAGAAATCTGGTAAATCAGGGGACCTTGTTTTTGTAGATGTTGAACATATAACAAGATCAAATACGATTGAAGCGATCCGAGAACAACAGACGATTGTCTATAGAGAGGCAACAACTACCAGAGCTCCTCTCCCACCTTGTTCACCTGAAACTGGTTCAAATGAGAATGGGGACCCTATCGATTTATCAGACTGGGACTGGACAAGAACCTTAACGCCAAAAACCACTCTGCTTTTCAGATACTCTGCAATGACGTTTAATTCTCATCGCATTCACTATGACCTTCCCTATGCTAGGAATGAAGAACTTTACCCAGGCCTTGTGGTTCACGGTCCCCTGATGGCAACATTATTGCTTGATCATTGTGCCAGGCAATTTGGAAGAGACGCCCTCAGCCAGTTCTCCTACAAAGGTGTTTCTCCAGCATTTGCAGATCAACCTCTTCATCTTGTTGGTCGCGGTGATAAAGAGCTTGAGTTACGCGTGATCGGTGCTGATAATCGAACGGTAGTTAAAGCTTCTGCTGTCCGAAACGTTGACTAGAGCTTGGCCCCTTTAATTACAAATGTTCTGGTGTAAATCCTGGGTCCAGGTGTAGACAATCAAGTACAAGATTGAGGCTTTCTTGTATGGGAAACGACGAAGTTCTTATTTGCCAATTACTCCTCTTGTCAATATAGTCAAGAAAGGCTTGAGTAAAAATCTTACAATAAAAATAATAGCCTTGGGGGATAATTATGCGTCATTTTAAACTTAGAATAATTTATAGAACTATCATATTTCTTTCTTTTCTTTCAGTTCTATCTGGTTGTGCTAGCAATAAACAAATTGATACAAGTGGTGCTACTGCAATTCAAAACAAAAAACTTCTCATTACTACAGGCAATAGACCTAAATTTGTTATCACAACACCAAGCAAAGGTTTTTTAGCTAGTCAGGGCCTTTTAGGATTCATAGCGGTTCATGCTCTTAGTGAAGATTTGGCTGTTACTTATAATATAAAAGATCCAGCGATCACCATTAGTCAAAAATTAAAACAACGCCTCTCATCCCAACATAAGATGCAAGTGGTTGAAAAGGGTTCTTATGCTCAGTACGAATTAAAAGTCATGAGTACAGCTTTTGGGGCAGCTCATGGCACACTCAATTTTAGTAAATATTCGGCCAATTATGGAGCTACCGCAGAATTGAGGGACTTGAGAAACAATAGCATTATCGCAAGCGCTAGCTGTGTTGAACATGGCTTAAAAGATGCAGATCAGGCACCAACTTATGACGAGCTATTTGCAAATCAAGCTAGAAGGCTTAAAGATGGCCTGAATGTTAGAGCTCAGAGATGCACCGATAAAATAATTAATACAATTTTTGGAAAATAGGGCTAGCACTCTATGCCTAGTTACCGTCGATAATCATTCTGCATAGAATAGTATTATCGAGCTTGAGGTCTTTGCTCCAGATGAGTTTGGCAGCTGTGTTCCATTTAATTTTATCATAACCACCTTTAGGCCGAACTTCTCGAGATGAATGTTCCGACGCAAAGCTCCAACTCTGATCATCGAAGTCACGATCTTTCCAGCCAGCTGGAACTTCGATAATTTTAGCAGCACAGCTGCCTTCACCCACCTTGGGATTGCGCTCTATGGAGCAGGCCGCATCAACAGGTGCGTGATGAATAACTTTACATTTCCAGCTGTTATCGGTGACTTTAATAATCGCGCCGGTTTCTGCATTCGTGAACTGGGCAATCGCTCCGCCATCGCCAATTTGCTGACGTTTCGATCCAATATATTCGAGACCGGTGTCATTTTCGACGAAGTCTCTAAACTCAAAGGCGATGGTCATAGGGAAATCAGCATTGAAGGTGACACGCTCCGCGTTAAAAGAGCGCTCGGTCTTGTAAGTAACACTATCTTCAATCAATGGTTTTCCATTAATCGACAGGCTGAACCAGTTATCGACCCAGATTTCAGCAACAACTTTGGTGTCTCCGTCACCTTCGATAACCCGCTCATTCAGAACTCGTATATCGTTTTTGAGGTGGTCATCACATCCAGCTAGAAAGCCCAGTGAGAAAACCGCTATAATAGAGAATTGAAATAGTTTTTTCATCGACAATATTGTCCCTTTTTCACAACTCCATTGTCTGTCACTGTCCGTGTTTCGAATTGGTAACAACCTGGTGTGTCTGACAGTTTGTACTTGATGTAGTAGGCCTTGCCTTCATATGAGTAATCCATTCGCCGAACGCCAGAAGCTTCTTGTTTGAAAGTCAAGCCCTCAACCCCACCGCGAGGCGGCCGTCCTGACTCTTTTGCAATACTACCTTTAGCTGGTTTCAGCGGGGCAATACGCGGTAAATCTCGCACACTGGGAACCTCGCCCATCAGGCATTGAATTATATAAGGCGCACTATCAGAAGTGTGATACCGATAACCAAAAAACTTGTCTGCCTGGCCATTGCAGACATCTAAAGTCTTTGGCTTGATCTTTGTTCCATCTGGATTATTGTTGCCGTAGATAGGGTAGCCATCGAACGCCCAACCAATAATAGCTGCATCACCTTTGTTCTTCATGGCGTCTATCATGCAAGTTGGCTTTGCATGGTAATGATAGTCATCGCCTTTACCAGCGTGCCCCCCGCATTTATCCAGCTGATGTGTTAAGATCGTGTCGTGATGCTTTTGATGATGATAAAGATCCTTGGCACTCATCTCTCCACCGCCTGTATAATCAAAAATGGGAACCCCGTTCACAGCCACTCCCAATGATGAATCCCGTGTCTTGGGTGAGTTCGCCAATCTTGGCTCTAAAGCTATTGGTGCGATATGATTGATTGCAGGTACCGGCACTTGTTCATTTGTCCCGATAATTCCTGTCATTAAGTCGTGATCAGGGTAACTATCAGAGCTCAAATGCGCCTGCCATCGATCACAGTTCACACTGACTTTATCGGCAAAGCCCGCCTTGGCCACGGATGCCTTGATGATAGTGCAGCGTTCTGCCCTTTGCTGGGCTGCCTCTGGTGTTTCAGTGATCAAAGGCCTAGAAGGCCCCCGCCCACTGAGTAAAATATATAGGCCAATTGCCACAACGGCCGAACTCAATATTCCAGCACAAGTCCAAAAAGCCTTTGAACCCATCATGATATTTTCTCCTTGAGTGAGAAATACCGTATGCACCTATAAAAAGCGGTATTTTAAAAATTTAACCACAGCTCTAATTCTTCCAATTGATACGAGGTAAATTAGAAATTCCGTCGTTTTAATTTCACTTCCATACTTAAGCTGCTGAATGACATGACAAAATAACAATGATGATTGGAATAAAAGCTTACTTAAATTTCTTTGCTTAGCTTATCATCATCTAGTTTTTTGCGGGGAGGTTTGCGCCAGAATTTTTTATTGTTGAATTTTTGGCGTATTGTTTTTTTGGCAACATCAACGTCTCGTTGCTCTTCTGCCGACAAAAGAGCGTTTTGATCTTTGTTGTAGAGCTTGATGGTTTGGTTGATGATCTGAAGATATTCTTTTTTCTCTATGACGCCATTATTGTTTAGGTCAAAAGAAAATGGGATTTGTTTGTTATATAAAATATTATACCTATTAAAACGGCCAAATCTGTTCGGGAAGCGACGCTTGTTTTTGTTCTTTTCATAAAAACTTTTTGTTTCTTCAAAAGAGACAATGTTGTCACCATTTGAATCCATTACCAAGTCTCTGAGGATCATATCTTCCAAGGCTTGATCGATTTGCTCTCTGGTTTTTCTTATAAATGTCTGGCCTGACCTCAGAGATCTACTGGCTTGTTTGTGATAGAACAGCTTTAGCTCTTTTTTGGTTACTTTGAAATCTCTATTCAGATCTTTCATCAACCAATTTTGGATTTTAAATGCAAACCCTCTTTGATCTTTTTGCATTTCCAAAATTTCAAAATCTTCGACTGTAATGCCATCACCATCAAAATCTGACTGATCAAAAGTTTCCAAAAATTTATTACGCAGAGAGCTTATGGATACAATATAATCTCGACCAATTCGCTTACGAACCCGGAGCTTATATTCTGACAATCTAAGCAAGGCCCATTCTTCTGCTGTTAGGCTTTGCTCTTTTGCGTGAGAAGTCGTCACCAGCCCTGCTTGTAAAATGAGTGCAGCAAATATACTGAAAGACAATTTACGCATCAATTTTGTTTTGCTTAGTTTAGGCACGATTTTTCCTCACACTTATTTTTAAATAACTTATATTTCTCATTGCATTAGCCCAGAAAATCGACCGTTTAAAGGCACTCTTGCGTTCTGATAGATTTTAATTCTGTCTCTCGCAAACAAAAAGAGTTGCTTCACGTAGAGTTTCAGCTTTTTCTCCAAATGGTTCTAGAGCATACAAGGCACCATCTTTTAAATTTGATAAGAAGGTAACTGCTTTTTCATGACCTAAGATTGAGATCAAGGTGGCTTTGCCAGACGCCTGGTCTTTACCAGCGGTTTTACCTAAATCATTTGTTGTGCCTTCTACGTCTAGCAAATCATCTTTTAACTGAAAGGCAAGACCCAGTTTTTGTCCAAAAAGTTTTATGGCTTCTTTTGCATGATGATCAGCACCACCAATAATAGCACCAGCTTCAGCAGCAAATGAAATTAGCGCTCCAGTTTTTTGCGAATGGATCATGAGAATATCAGCAAAATTCACTTCGCTAGATTTTTCTGCAGCCATATCTCTGATTTGACCACCGACCATACCGGTTTTACCTGCCGCTTTCGCAAGGCCATTAATTAACTGAGACTTTATGTATGAATTGGTTGGTGTTGGCGCATTAGAGAGAATTTCAAAAGCTAAAGTTTGCAAACTCTCACCAGCTATAATGGCTGTTGCTTCATCTGAATGTTTCCAGAGTG
>CAXIDO010000100.1:0-7265 GCA_964022745.1 uncultured Methyloligella sp.
GTTGTTCTTTTCTAAATTTTTGCCGTTTTTTTGAAACGCACGCCATAGACGAGATTTTATCTCTCTTAAATAGTGTGTTTTCACTGTTTGGTCTTCAACACCATTAATAAGCGAGATTAAATTTTGCTCTAATGCCGCTCTTCGCTCAGGGGTCTCCCATTCATCAGCTGAAAATTCTTTTTGCCATAGAACTTCTGACAAAGGTTTGGCCGCATCCAGAATATTTTTCATTTCTGCTGCGCCATGATCTTTTATGTAATCATCGGGATCTTGCCCATCGGGTAAAAAAGCAAATTTTAATGAAAACCCCGGTTTTAAGTGGGGTAATACGGTTTCCACAGCGCGAAATGCCGCTTTTTTGCCCGCTTGGTCACCATCGAAACATAAAACAGGCTCTGAAGCCATGCGCCATAAGAGTTGAATTTGTTCAATGGTCAGGGCAGTTCCTAAAGGGGCGACAGTGTTTTCAAACCCAGCGCTGTCCATGGCTATGACATCCATATAGCCTTCTGTGACGATAACTGATTTTAAATCATAGGCTGATTTTCTGGCCAAAGCTCCATTATAAACCTGATGACCTTTATGAAATAATGGTGTTTCAGGAGAATTTAGATATTTTGCTGGTTGATCTGGATCTAGCGCCCGTCCGCCAAAGGCAATTACCCTTTGTTTCAAGTCAGCTATTGGAAACATAATCCGGTCACGGAAACGATCATATGGGACTGGGATATCATTTCCCCCAATGGCCATACCAGAGACAACAATCTCTTTTTCACTAAAACCGGCCTTCTCAAGATGTTGTTTTAAGGCGTTTCGTGAATTTGGAGCATAGCCTAACCTAAATTTTGAGACCTGTTCTCTGGTTAAGCCTCGATCTATCAGATAATTTCTGGCCTTGTCAGCCACAGGAGCATTTAGAGCATCTTGATAAAACTTTGCTGCCAGCTCAGTTAAATCTCTTAATCTGTCGTTTTGTTCAGCTTTAACAATGGCTTCCGGGGATGAAACAGGCATTGGGACGCCAGCTTCATTTGCCAATTGTTCAACTGCCTCAGGAAAGCTTAGCCCCTGTGTTTTGATTAAAAAAGTGAAGATATCCCCATGCTCGCCTGTCGCGAAACAATGATAGAAGCCTTTTTGATCATTTACAGTGAATGAGGGAGTTTTTTCTTGTTTAAATGGAGACAAGCCGGTGAATTCTCGTCCTTGCCGCCGCAATTTAACCGAGCGAGAGACCACCTGGCTCACACTGAGCCTGGCTCTTATTTCGTCTAGAAAATGCGGAGGAAAACGCAATTTTAATTAGCTCCATTAATTTGTATGAGTTTTTAATTTCTTACTTTGTTTTAGCAAAGCTCAGTTTTATTATAAATCTCTGGAATTGAAAGCCCACTCTATCTCTATTAAGCCCCCATAATTGTGGAAAGCCTATGGAAAACTTTGTTTTATTTGATTTTTTCTCATTTTGGCTTTTGTGGTTAGACAAAGGCTAAGCTGACTAAAATTATCGAAACATTAACCATAATCAATCGAAACACTCATCAGTACCAATTTGTTAATCCCCTTGTTGTACAACATATATTGCCCGAAGAATTGGGCGGTGATTTTTATTTGAGCGATTATCAAAAATGTTAAAAACATTTACTCAACAATTGGACAAAACTACGGTGGCTGTTATTGCCTCTGTGTTTATAATTACGTTGTTCACGATAACAAACATACACGATATGTTTGTCGATCGCCTGATTATTCAGGATGCTCATACTTTGTCTAAAAATGTTGCAGATAAAATCAGAGGTGAGTTTTTTCCTGGTGATATTTTAGAAAATTCTGCCAGAAAAACGCGTTCTATTGTAAAGAAGAGCAATAGAGCACGTAGCAGGTCATTTAATAACACCTCAAAAGACAAACAGTTCACCTCTCTTAAGACCATACAACAATTTACTGCTAAACCTTTGCTTGGAGCGCCCAAACTAAAGCAGTTTTTTGATGAACATATCAATGATCATAATTACTTAAATGCTCTTGAAAGTTTTGCAGTTTATCTTCCAAGTGGAACTGTTTACCTTCCTCAGAAGATGTTCAGACAAGGGGCAGAATTAAAAAAATTTACTAATTCCTATCGTGTTGTCTCTTCAGTTCAATCTGTTTTTAAAAACGGCAAGAGCCTTTATGCATTTAGAGAAAACAATCAAAGCACACATACTCAGCACTTTATTCCACTGATAAGATCTGGAAAAGTCCTTGGTGTTGTTTTACTTGAAGCTCAACAGACAATAGCAGGAGCCAAGGTTGCCAATGCTGTTTCAAGTGCTGTTTATTTTACCACTTTCGCTGGTTTGCCTGTTATCCTTCTTGTTATGTATTTAGGCTGGTTGCGTTTTAGAGAAAAGATGCAAGCTCAGGAAAAAATTAGCTTTCTTGCATTGAATGATCACCTTACTGAACTTCCGAACCGACTTACATTTAATAATATTTTAAAGCACACCATCGCTATAAAACCTGATACAGAAGAAAAAAACATTGCCGTTTTTTCTATTGATATTGATGATTTTAATCAGATTAATGATATTATTGGCCATGAAGCTGGAGACCAGTATCTCATTTTAATTGCTGAACGTTTGCAGAAATTCAAGCCCAAAAGCGCCACTCTATCTCGCATGTCTGGTGATGAATTTGCTGTCATCTTGCCGGAAATCTCTACCCCAGAAGAAGCTTCAGAATTAGCTAAACAATTTCTCAAACAAATTGCTCAGCCATTCCCTCATAAACAAGAAGATATCACTTGTACTGGTAGTATCGGCATTGCATTTGGTCAAAGCAAGGACCAGAAAGCTGAAACAATTTTAAAGAATGCAAAGCTTGCTTTATATCGTGCTAAAGAAGATGGTGGAAATAGCTTCCGCTTTTTTGAACCGACGATGGACCAAGCTTTACAGCGCCGAAGAGAACTTGAGAAAAGCCTTCTCAAGGCCCTTAAGGAAGAAGAGTTCGAACTTTATTATCAGCCTCAAGTTGAACTGAGTGACGCGAAAATCATTGGTTATGAAGCTTTGCTACGCTGGAACCACCCTGAAAAAGGCATGGTCTCTCCTGCTGACTTTATCCCTATACTTGAAGAGACAAAGATGATTGTCGAAGTGGGTGAGTATGTCTTACGCAGGGCTTGTAAAGAAGCTTTGACATGGGCAAATAATGAGAAAGTAGCGGTCAACCTTTCTACCGTTCAGTTTGAACATCAAGAAGTACCTAGTATGGTAGCCAAAGCTCTTTCAGATACAGGCCTTGCTGCAGAGCGGTTAGAAATTGAGATTACAGAATCTACCCTGATGTCCGATACAGATGCGGCATTGGTGATGCTTGAAGATTTGAAGAAACTTGGTGTGAACATCGCCATGGATGACTTTGGCACTGGTTATTCAAGTCTTAGTTACATTTCAGAATTTGAATTTGATAAGATTAAAATCGATCGCTCTTTTGTGGCATCTATACAGAATGATGAGCGTGCCCGTGCGATTATCACAACCATTATTGGCCTTGGCCGAGCACTTGATATTATGATTACTGCTGAAGGCATTGAGACAAATGAGCAGCTCCTCCTCATACAAGCTGCCGGTTGTCACTTTGGACAAGGATACCTTTTTGGCAGACCGGTTCCTCTTAGTGAGATTACAGAAAAACAATCTGCTGAAGCTAACTTAGAAAAGACCAAGGTTAACCCTGCACTCATTAGCTCGCGCGTTGCTTAAGACTTGCAATTCAAAATTTGAATAGGCGTCAGGTAATTTATTTTTAGTCTTTAAGACCCAACCTTCATTAGTGACTTTAACTGCCATTCCTTCTTAAACGTCTGATCCTTCGTGTCTTTTACCAGAAACTCTAATTTTGGCTGTGCTTTGTCTGTTTGAAAGCGAAACCTAATCATTGGGTCTTCACTCAATGAGATAGCTCCTTCTAGTTTAATGAGTGGTGCCTCATCAAGCTTGACTTCCATATCATTTACAAAGTGGGCTGGAATGTAATAACCAGTTACTTGGTTTAGCTGCATACCAGAATAATTTGGATGACGGACCATAAGTTGAATTTCACGTGTGCCACTTTTTGAACTTTGATCTTTGCTAACAAGTTCAGTACCAGGCTTAGGCGTGAACTGACGCATTTTCATTTTTCCTATCGATGCCATTTTTGCGTCAATGTCTTTCATTGCTGGAGCTGAGCATCCTCCAGCTGCTTTTACATATTTTGACACCATGAAAAGTTCACCATCGTTAGTTTCAACGATAGCACGGACATGGCTATATTGGTTCACTCTAATTCTTGTCTCCATATGAAGGGGGCCGAGTTTTGGAGAGAGTTGTATTTTGGCAGCTATTGGCACGGGGTTATTATCGATCACTAAAGTTAGAGCTTTTAGGTATGACTTTTTTGCTGTGTCTCCAACTGACTTTGGCAGATTGGCTTTGATCGTAATTGGCACCAAGGCTGCATCATGCGCCCTGTAAGGCGCGTCCATAACAAGCCAGTTAGGTGCTTTGTGAATTTTTCTATCGTCGTATAAATCTGACTTTAGGTCAGCCCACATTTCCTGATTGATATTTGCTTCGGTCACCGTTTTAGCTGCGACTTCAGTCAGCTTACCTTCTGCCTTCAAATCACTTAGTAAAGAGATATTCAGGGTTAGCAATGTGATTAGAGATACAATTAAACCAAGCTTTTTCATTTTTTGTCTCGCTTTTGTTTTCACTTCGATTGTGTTTTTTGTCAGTTTTTTTTAACGAAGTTCAAATTTATCATTCACCTGTTTTACAAGAGAAGGTTTTGCCAATTTTGACTGTTACTAACGGAGTGCATCGCATAATTAAATGCATGAAAACTTTGTATTATTGTATTTGCACAATCCAGATTACATGGTCCTGCCAGATTTCACAGTCCAGGTCCACAGGCCGCTATTCTACCTAATGGTCAGTATATCAACTTTGAGGCATATAAAGAAGTTTTTGCATGCAAATCAACTCATGCAGGCAGCTTATCATCTCTTAATTTATTGAATTAAATGTATTATTCCCATTCCAGCTCTGCAAAAGATGTTGATGCATTTCGTGCATTGAATTCCTCGAACAATTTCCATTTCTTTTTTTCTGACACAGCCGCCCTTTTTTGAGCCTCATGCATCGTGCCGCCTTCTTCAATTATTTTACGCAGATCTGCGGTTAGTTTTTCCAAATAGTCCTGCTGTGGCTTCAATGCCTTGGGCCATTTTAATAAAGGGCCGCCGTGCCCTGGGATAACAAATTTTGCCGGAATTTTTGAAAGCTCTTTCATTTCCTTAAGCCAACCTAACAAGCTTCCATCGACCACTGGCGTATGTTCGTGAAACAATAGATCTCCCGTCCAAATTATTTTTAATTCAGGGTCGAAAACTGTTAAGTCATGATCAGTGTGGGCGGTACCAAAGGCACGAAGTTCAAGTTTCTTGTTTCCTAAATCAATGGTTTGTGTTTTGCTTACCAGGAGACTTGGAGGAATGACTTTAGTTCCCACTAATTGATCTTTTCCCATAATACGCGTTAGATTTTCCAGGTAGATTTTCCCTCTATCTGCCATTGCCCTTTGTAAATTTTTATGGCCGACAAAAACAGCACCTTCTTTTTCAAACGCTGCGTTCCCAAAAATATGATCTGGATGTGTGTGAGTGTTGATGACATGGCTAATTGGTTTGTCTGTAACTTTTCTAATCACTCTGAGTAGTCTTGCCCCATCGCAATAACTCCCCCCTGTATCAATAACGGCAACAGACTTTTCACCAATGACGAAACTTATTGTTGCAATGGCTGCTAAATTCTCCTTAGTGAAAATTTCATTTAGGCCCTTACGCACGTAGATATTTTTGGCAACCTCAACGACTTTAACAGACTGGTTTTTTGTTTTGGGGCATGTGATTGTTTCTTTTGCATGTGCTATGTGAGGGCTCAAAAAAAAACTGATAGCTGATGAAATAAAGGAAAGTGAAGAATGACCTTTTTCAGACAACTCAGTTTCAAGTAGAGCAGACCCTTTGAGCGCTGTCTCTCCGAGCGCTGTCCCTGTCAACGCTGATAGAATTACCAGAAATGCTATAGATGTTTTTTTTATCATTTAGCACCTCTAAATTGTAAACTGGGTTTATCTTTCATACTCTTCATCTTTATCTTTCATCAAGATCCTGACAAGACGCTATTATCAAAACATATCATAATCGCAGAATATACTCCGCTAATACATTGTAAATTATGGATTATTTGTATTGATTGGCGCAGCTTCTTAAAGACTAACCTTTTTCTATTATTATCACCATCTCTTGCAGCCTATAGTGATTACATGAAGAGAATCAGACAAAATTTTTCCCCTCGGAGGGACCATAATTATTTGGTTTCACTGATTTTTTTATTTTTTTCTCTTCTTATTTACGCTTCAGATGCTAATTCTTCTGTAACCCTTCAGTTGCCCACAAGCAACCGGGCCAAGCATCCGCGTTTTAATTTCTCCAGGCTAGAGTGCTGTGTATTTTTTGATGGATTGAAAACTGCCTCTTCAAAAGCATTTAGCGATTTTCCTACATTTAATGTGACTTATACGAAAGGCAAACTATCAAAAAATAGCATTCTAGCTGGTGAAATTTCTAAACCAGATATTTATCAAATAGCCTCCTCCCAAGAAGAAACTCTGCGTTTTCCTGATGAACCTCCACTTGAACCAGATGACTATAGAATGAATAAATATCGTGAAATGGTTCCTGCAACTTTAAAAGGGGCAACAGTTGTTAACAGTCTGCAAGCAAAAGAGTTATATGAAAAGAAGAAGACACTTTTCATAGATGTGATGCCTTATATCCCCAAACCGCCCAACTTACCAAAGACGATGATTTGGCGTGAAAAGACGCGGAAAAATATTGAAGGTAGTTCTTGGTTGGCAAATGTTGGATATGGTGCTTTACCACCTGAAATGGTGACTTATTTTAAAAGCAATTTGACAAAACTAACTTCAGGTAACTTCTCTTACCCGCTGTTATTTTATTGCCAGCAACAATGCTGGATGAGCTGGAACGCTGCTAAGCGAGCGCTTGAGTATGGCTATAGCTCTGTCTATTGGTTTCCACGAGGAACAGATGGCTGGCTAGAAATAGGCGGCACCGTGAAAAAAGCTATACCAGTACCTTTACCAAATATGACGCGTAGGCTTACGCAGTAATATCTCTCACGGCTTTTTGTTGTGCTTCAGATGCCCAC
>CAXIDO010000101.1:0-7257 GCA_964022745.1 uncultured Methyloligella sp.
AAACTCGCCCAGCTTTCAATAGCATCTTTAAAAGCTTGCCGCTTAGACCTAAACACATTACTTGAGCCATAATGTAAATGATCTCCCTGACAATAAAGCGCCATACGCCCTTTTCGACCAGCTTCAGCATCAGAAATCGTTAGAAAAGTTACTGCGATGAATAAGACAGGAAAAAGAATTGCGAAAATACGCATCGTAAACTCCAAATGTTAGCCCGTTAGTTATTTAACAATATTCCAAAATTTGTATCATTTAAATACTATCGAATTGTTAAAAGCATTTATTATGCCAAGCCTTTAATCTAAATCAAAAAGCCTGTTTAAAAATTAATGTTAAAATTTTTCATTTTAGGGGTAGATTGAATTATTTTTTTGGGTTAGAAGGCATTCTTCAACAGTGATTAATGCAAAACATTTAATACTGTCTCCTCATGAAATATATCATATTTCATTTATGGGCCGGCTTAGCTCAGTTGGTAGAGCGGCTGATTTGTAATCAGTAGGTCGGGAGTTCGAATCTCTCAGCCGGCACCATTTTTAAATTTATCATTTCCACACCACAAAGTTCATTCATTTTTTCTTTTTAAAAAGCTTATTTCTTTAAAAACGCTTAGGTATCTATGCATTTAAGCCACGAATGAGCCTAAAATCATCAGTTATCAACACAATTTAAATCCAAACACATTGAACCAGAAAAACGAGATATGTAGATTAGGCGCCAAATAGTACTGCGTAATTATATACCACAATCAATAAAGGTCATATGATTATGAACAAGCGCCATCTCTCAATCATTCTATCTTGCCTATTATTCTCCTCTCTTCCATCCTTCGCTTTTGCAACCGATCATAAAGCTCATGAAAGCTCAACTGTGTCAGATACAGCGGTTCAGGTTGAAGCAAGCATCGGTCACTTTGAAATAGAAGATAATGATGGTGACGATAGTGATGGCCAATCAATTAATGCGGCGGGCTCATTTGCATTCAACTTGCTTAGAGCTCACATCCAGCTTGACAGCATGCTTCGTTACGAAGATGGCGATGGTTCAGCCACAAATTGGAGCATTGGCGGCCATTTTGGGCTTAGAGATGAAACAAGAGGCCACATTGCTCTAAACACTTCATTTAACAAATTAAGAGCATCAGACAATATAAACGCCAAATATTATAGACTAGGTGCTGAAGCCGAATATTTCATTGACCGTCTAACTATAGGCGGTGCAATCGGCACACTTCATGTAATTGCATCGGATGAGGACGAAACGGACAGCGGCGAGCTAAACTACTTTAAAGGTTTGGTGCGCTATTACATCAGAGACAACTTAAAAATTGAAGGATCATTTGGCCGCGTAAAGACTGAAGGAGAATCTGGAGAAGTCGACTATACTCATCTTCTAGCAGAATACGGTTTTAATGACCGCCCCATCACATTATTCACCCGTTGGAATGGCCTTTTTATCGACGATGGTGATGGTGACGAAATCGACACCCATCAATTCTTAGTTGGTTTTAAAATGAATTTTGGTGGCGCTCAGCACTCAACTATCAAAACCAACGATCGCAGATACTTTGCGGATAAATGTCTCTTCGAAAATGTCGCAGCGATCTGCTAAAAATTCAAAAGTCCTAACGAACAATATAAAAGCCTCAATCAAAAAATTGATTGAGGCTTTTATATTTCACACAACTAGCAACGGCCATGCTAATTATACAGTTCATACGAAAGACATAACTCTTCACCAAAGAAGTTATGATAGAGACACATAATTAAAAGGCAGTTCCATGTTAAACCTTTATTACGCCAAGGGAACAGCAGCCCTTGCCCCGCACATTATCCTCGAAGAAATTGGCAAAGAATACGAAGCAACATTTGTTGATTTTACAAAAGCTGAACAAACCAGCCCTGAGTTCTTAAAGCTCAATCCAAAGGGCCGTGTCCCAGCGCTCATCACGCCAAATGGGATCCTAACAGAAACACCAACAATCTTAACTTATCTCTCTAATACAAATCCGGAGTTGTCATTAGCGCCAACAGATCCATTCGAGTTCGCTGTAGCTCAATCATTCAATGACTATGTTAACTCAACAGTTCATGTCATGCACGCACATGGCAAACGAGGTTCCCGTTGGGCAGATGACACCGCCGCTCACGAAAGTATGCAAGCCAAGCTCACTGAAAACATGACTGAATGCGCCAGAATGATTGAAACACATTATCTAACCGGCCCCTTTGTGCTGGGTGAAAAATTCTCAATTTGTGATCCATATCTTTACCTGGTGACCAGATGGCTAACCGATGATGGCGTCACTCTTGACGCGTATCCAAACATCAGTCAGCACAGAGACCTAATGAACAAAAGAGCCTCTGTTGCAAAAGTGATAAAATTACATGATTAAATAATCAGGATAGTCTGGGACATAAGCAAACCTCAGTTTTCATTATGCCCCAGGCATCACATACTCAGGCTATATAAACCTACATTCGGTAGCCAACCAGTAAAAGAGGTCATAAAGAGGAACAACTAGACCTCCCACCCAAGTTCAATTACTTTGTCATCATTGGAATTTTCTTATTTCAAGAAATGAGACAATAAAACTGAGGGAACAATCATGGAAAAGATCATCAAAGAAATTGTAACTTTTCTCACCGAAGGCATAGCCATCACCCTCAAATTTCTCCAAATGGTCTGGACCTGGTCGTTTGGTCAAATCATAGATATTTTCCAATCAAATTGGCAAGCACTGCCCGTTTGGAAAATCGTTATACTAGTCCTCACAATAGGTGTCATTTCTTATTACCTCTACACAGCCGCCAGACAAATCTGGAGCGCAACAGAAGATGTCTTCAAAGCCTTCGTAACCTTACTCAGCGCCTTTGTCAGTGTTTTGCCATATATAGTCATTTCTGGCCTCGCAGCCTTTGGCGGCGGCTATGTCATCCAGAATATAAATTTCTAAGAATTCTACATCCAATTGAAATTCAAAACTATGCAGCCTCAACATTTTCTAAAAATCTATTAATCTCTAATAATAACTCATCAGTATTCTCAGAAACCACCTTTGCAGCAGCAAGTACTTCACCTGCTGATTGATTAGTTATCCCTACAGTCTCCGAGAGGTCATTCATGTTATCAGTAACAGCCCCTGTTCCTTCAGCAGCTTTTAGTACACTGTCTGAAATTTCATTAGTTGCCACTCCCTGCTCCTCAATTGACCCCTCTATAGCCGAAGTATAACTATTCACGTCCCCCATAGTTTTGGTAATAGATTGAATGGAATCAACCGCTTCAGTTGTTGATGCTTGGATCGCAGTAATATGAGTTCTAATCTCATCTGTTGCTTTAGAGGTCTGTGTTGATAATTCTTTTACTTCTGCAGCGACAACTGAAAAGCCTTTACCCATCTCTCCAGCACGTGCAGCTTCAATAGTCGCATTTAATGCTAATAAATTTGTTTGTTCAGCAATCTCCTGAATAAGGCCAATAACATCACCAATTTTACTCACAGCTTCAGCCAAAGACGAAACATTCTTATTCGCTAAATTAGCACCCTTACTAGCAAAATTGACAATATTGGTAGTTTCGACGACTTGCCCACGAATATCTGTGATTGAAGAAGAAAGCTGCTCAGCAGCAATTGCAACAGAATTCACATGATCTGTTGCTTGTTGACTTGCTCTTGTGGCTCCAGTCGCTTTTTCTGAACTTTCACTTGCAACTTCAGAAAGAGAGTGAGCTGTGCCTTCCATTGCCTGGGCTTTATCAGAAACTGATTCAATTAGCTCTAAAACAATTTTGCGGAACCCATCCGCAAGCATCTTAAATTTTTTCTGACGTTCATCACGCGCATTGTCACGTTTAACTTGATCTGCAGAGAGCGATAATCTTTCTTCACTACGTTTCTTTAAAATTTCAACAGACTGAGCCATTCTGCCAATTTCATTCGACCTGTCTGCATATGGCACTTCAACATCTAAATCATCTGAAGCAATTCTACGCGTAATATCAGTAAGTTTTAATATAGGCTTCAGCATTCTTGATGAAATAAAAAGCATCAAAACAATTGAAATTACTAAAATGACAAAAAAAGCAATCCCAAATTTACAACCAATTTCTGATAAAATAGCATTGATCTTTTCTTTCTTTACACCAGCATACAAAATTCCAATAACTTTGCCGTCTTGTGAAAAAATAGGCTGATAAATCGTATAATAAGCAAGCCCTAAAATCACAGCCTCGCCTCTAAATGTAATCCCTTTAGTAACAACAGGGTATACAGCCCCTTTCTTACCTAGAGGAGTACCAACTGCACGTTTTCCGTTGGGCTTTACAATATTAGTAGTTTTTCTCCAAAAATCTGATGTTTTATCATCCCATAAAAAAATAGTAGCTGTCTCTCCAGTCGCGCGCCCTATTTCATCAATCATAATATGATTGGAAAAAGCCGGCTTATCTTTGAGGAACACTTTACTTACGTTATTATCTTCACCCCATTTCACGGTCATACCCGGAACTTGCTTTTCAGCAATTATGGCTGCCGTTCGTAAACTGGTATTTTGTCGATTTGTCGCGGTTTCAGAGATTTGTGATGAAACAATAGAATAAATTATAATCCCAATCATACTTAGTGAAACGACCAATAAAGTCATAGAAACCAAAGCAATAGAAGTAGATATTTTTAAATTATTAAAATAATTTCGCACGACAGCCCCCTTATTTTCCAGAAATACCAATTTCCTAGTAGACATAATCGTACTTTAGTATAATTAATCATTCATTATCCGAGGGCGGAACGATTTGTGAAATTCATTAAATAAACAATGCAAATTGTCGCACAAGAAGCTAAAAATAAAAAAACTCTCATCTCAACTTCTTTAAAATCAAAATTCTAAAAAGCGATCCATACAGAATGCAAAACCATAACAAGAAATCCTATTGATCTTTGTCAGTGCCCTGCCTTACATCGTCATTTCTGGCCTTGTAGTTTTGGTGGTGAGCATGTAATTCAGAATATATCTACCAATAGATCTCATAAAAAAAGCCCTCGTCAAACAATGACGAGGGCTTAATACTTTTTTCTAATCAATCTCATCTACGTTTAGTTAGTGCAAAAAATTATGCCCTAATAAACATAGAATGAAATTGGCAAGCTAATTATGCACGATCAAGTTCAGCAGGCATATAGCTTGTTACTTCCATACCAGTTTCAGTTTCTGAAACTTGTGGTGTTGTCCATACTTTCATAAGGTTTTTCCTTCTTAGGTTAAAGTTAAGCAACCCTTTAATTTATGTGAGAGTTGCAACGTATGACCATCTACCCCAGAATACAAAAGAGATGATCAAATAAGTGCCCCATAAGTAATTTTAAAATTATTATTCGGTTCATTACTTATAAGCTTTAAACTTCAAATATGGAGAGCGATAATCGCTCCCCATATTATTGTTTGTAGTCTCTCAAATAAATTGAGAAATTCTTTGCATTAAAGCCAATTAATGACTTGCATTATTTTTAGCGCCATCACGTGCTTGTTTACGGATATAGTGACGCAAGTTCTTCAAATCATCATCTGAAAGATGTGGGAAGATCGGCATACCACGTTCGGTAAGAGCACCCTTAACCACGATTTCTCTAAGCGTATCCAAATTACCGCTCATGAAAGCTTCAGATTCGCGAAGGTCAGGAGCTTTAACACCTGATACAGCACCACCACCGTGACAAAGCAAGCAGAAGTCCAAGGCATAGACGCCAGCACCTTTAGCAGCTTTATCATCATCGATCTTGAAGTTTTTATCGATAACAGGCTTAGCAAAAGCTGGTGCTTCTTGTGCCGGAATCTTAGCAGTTCCATCTAGAGCAAAGGCAATCAAGCGACGCTCATGCACACCATATTTCCAGCCCCAAAGGTCAAAGCCAAGTTTACCACTACCAAAGGCATTAGATGAAAATGCCCCACCTGGTCCAACTAGAACAGCAATGTATTGCTTGCCACCGACTTTATAAGTAATAGGTGCTGATGTAAGGCCAAGACCTGTATCATATTCCCATACTTGTTTGCCGTTTCTAGCATCATATGCTTTTAGTTTGCCAGTTGGCTCACTTTGGAAAACAAGGTTACCACCTGTTGAAAGTGTACCGCCACCCCAATAGAAGTCATGATCCACTTTCCAAGCGATCTTTTGCTTAATTGGGTCATAAGCAGTCAATGAACCTTTCGGCACACCAGGGATCTCTTTCATGGTAACACCAACAGCAATACCAAGCGTCCAGGCTTTATTACGCCAGCTTGAATCTGTCTTTAAACCTTTGTCAGCAAAAGTCGTAGACAAGTTCTGTGTCGGAATGTACATCAGGCCAGTTTGAGGGTTAAAAGACTGAGAATGCCAGCTATGAGCACCAAACACTGAAGGATAGATATTCTTTTCACCATTGTAGAAGAAAGAACTATCAGGTACCACGTGTTTTTGTGTTTTAAGATCAAACTTAGTTGACCAGTTAGCCTTAGCAAACTTTTCAGCTGAAATCACTTTGCCAGTTTCACGATCAATCACATAGAAGAAGCCGTTTTTAGGCGCATGCAAGGCAACCTTGCGCATCTTCCCATCGATCTTAAGATCAGCAAGAGTAATATCCATGTTCGAGTTATAATCCCAGGTATCGCCAGGAGCAGTTTGAACATGCCACTTAAAAGCACCAGTCTTAGCATCAAGAGCAATAACAGAAGATAGATAGAGGTTATCACCAAAGCCCTTGCCATCTTTTGTAGGACTACGGACTTTACGGTTCCACGGTGAGCCATTACCTGTACCAAAAATAAATTGGTCTAATTCTGGATCGTAAGAGAAACCATGCCAAGCGTTACCGCCGCCGCCATGTTCCCACCATTTACCAGACCAGGTCTTAGCAGCTGCTTCTTGTGATGGATCCTCAAAACCCAATCTTGGATCTCCAGGCACAATGTACCAGCGCCAGTCTTCTCTACCGGTTTCAGCGTCGTAAGCAGCAACCCAACCACGTGTTGGACCAGCTTCTGTACCACCATTACCGATTAGGATTTTACCACCGCCAACTTTAGGCGCCATAGTAAGTTGAAGAGCAGAATTCCGAGGCAACGCTCTTGTTTCCCAAACCTGCTTACCAGTTTTCCGGCTGATACCAATCAAGCGGCCATCCCAAGTAGCAAGAAAGATCTTGTCACCATAAGCTGCTAGGCCACGACTGTAGATCCAGGCGGTCTGGAGACTTGCGAGGCGGCGTCAGGC
>CAXIDO010000102.1:0-7251 GCA_964022745.1 uncultured Methyloligella sp.
CATTTGCATAAAGGCCAGGCGCAATAAATCTATAAATTTGAAAAGCAATAAGAGGAAATGAGATTACAAAAGCTCCAAACAAAGACATCTTCAATTGCGTAAAGAAAAATTCATGAGGAGCTGTAAATTGCATATCAATAATTTGATCAGGCCCAACTGCACGCTCATAGGGGCCTAGTAAAAAATTATAAATCGTAGAAGCAAAGTAAAAACAAAACACAAAAGCAATCGCCATCGCCACAAGAGACCACAAAAGCCGTGTTCTAAGCTCAACCAAATGAGCAATCAGAGGAGCTTTGCTGTCCTCAACACTATCAACACTCATGAAACCTGTTTCTCCTGAGCCATTTCTTGATCAACGCTTTGACCTTCGCTCACGCTCTCAGTTGCCACCTCAGAACCTTTAGACGCACCATCATCTATCGCCCCAATAGCATCCGCCTCACCTTTGCTGGCTTCCATTTCTTCTGCACTGCGAATAGGGTTCTCTGTCCGTTTTTTCTCATCTTCGAGAATTTGTTCATTCCATTTATCAAGATCAAAGTCATCAACAGCTTCATCACCAACCATGTCACCCATGATTTTATTCGGGTCTAAGTCTTCTTGAATGCCTTTAACACTGGATTTCAGCTCACCAAGTTCACCTTCATCCATTGCATCTTCAAATTGGCGCTGAAACGAACTTGCCGTATGTTTGGCCTTGCGGATCATTTGCCCAATGCGCTTCATCATTCCGGGCAGCTCTTTTGGGCCAACCACAATCAGCGCAACAAGTCCAACAACAAGTAATTCACTCCAGCCAATATCAAACATGGAAAGTTACTCCATTTGCGATCAGCACAAAGCTGAGCGTTTTTTGCGATTTATCTAACATTGGAAGCCAATCTAAATGAATAAAGATTGATCAACCACAAGCAATAAATGTCACGCTAAAAAATGAAAAATTTAAATCTTTAGAAATTGATTAGTTAAAGAAGAGCAGTTTTCTAATCACGATAGATCCTTTTACCCCAAAATGGGAGAATGACCTGGATAGATAAAAGTGTGGTCCACTCCCCAATTTTGCGCAAAACCACACTTCAGACCTTTAGAAACACTCAACTATAATATCTAGAAATTAAACATCATTCGTTTCAGCGAGAAATTTTAAGATAAATCAGCTTTTTCTTTATTTAATGAGCCAGATTTGTCTGCATCACTACCTTGTTCAATAGAATGAACATTTGATGCAGTATCTTCGGTCTCATCTTTCAGACCTTTTTTAAAGCTTGTAATGCCTTTAGCAACATCACCCATCAAATCCGAAATTTTACCGCGGCCAAATAAAAGCACTACAAGTAGTAAAACTATTAAAATTTGCCAAATACCAGGGTAACCCATACTTATTTTCTCCTAACGCTAAAAGCGCATTTTCTCGTTCTTTATACCAATATTACAAAAACAACCCATATGCGCAACCACTGCATCTTATATAAGGTTAAACTAAGCAAAGAAAAAGGGTTTAATCGTCTTTTGCCAACACCAAAGGCATATCCGTATCAACAAAAACGTATACTTCATCCCCAACATTAGGTGCCGCATTCTCTCTCAGACGTATTTGTAAGGGAAAATCAAGACCATTCACCACAATCTCCAGCAAAGCTGAGCCACCTAAAAATTTTCGGTCAATAACCCGTCCAAGAACACCAGGTCCCTCTTTAGAAACCCCAAGCCCAAGAAAACGAGCCCCAAAAACGGCCTCTGTCCCATCATCTAATCCAGCTGCTGTAAAGCGACCAAAAACCGTCTCAACTTCATCATTTTTAACAATACAAGGAATTTCGTTCATTTCAGCACAAATTCTGGCGACAAAGAGAGAATTTGGGTGATTATAAATCTCTTCACTCGTCCCAACTTGTACAATCTTACCATCACGCATAACCGCAATCCTAGTACCCATCCGCATGGCCTCGTCAGCCTGGTGAGTGACAATAACCGGGGTGGCTCTCATCTCACGTAAAATTGCAAGTGTCTCCTCACGAATACGATCTCTCAAACGAGGGTCCAGGCCTGAAAAAGGCTCATCCATAAAGATAATACTCGGTCTGGGAGCAATTGCTCTGGCTAAGGCAACCCGTTGCTGTTGCCCACCAGAGAGAATATGAGGAAAATCTTCTGCATATTGAGCAAGTCCAACACGGTCCAGCGTCGCAAGTGCCACCCGTGTCGCATCCTTAGCCTCGAAATTTTTAAGACCAAACATGACATTTTGAAGAATGGTTAAATGCGGAAACAGAGCAAAGTCCTGAAACATCAGACCAACACCGCGTTTTTCTGGCGGTGTAAAAACATCAGGCCCAACTACTTCTTGGTGATTAAACAAAACCCGGCCACTATCTGGCCGCTCAATCCCAGCAGCAATCCGTAACAGAGTGGTTTTACCACAACCAGAAGGCCCCAATAAACAAACAGTTTCAGCTGGCTCAATATCCAGGCTAACCCCGCGAAGTGCCCCTTTACCATCAAAAGACCGCGCCAGATTATCAAAAGTCAATCGCGCCGCTATGGTTGCAGCTGCTGTTCCGCGCCGCCCCCAACCTGGTGATGCTATACTCAAAAATTAATCTTTCCTTCAAGTACCGGCAAAGAAGTAAGTTCAAAGCCAAAAATTTCGTAACCAATCACTTATGGCAAAAGATACAGCATCTGTACAGATCCAACTCTAGAAACTGGTTACCATTCTTCTGAATTTTAGCATCCAAAACGCTCTGATCAGCCTATTTCACAACAAACTATTATACTAAGACTACAGTCCAGGTCGCTCCGAATAAAACTTTTTGCTAAACTAATGGCGAAATAAAAGCAGCGGACCTGGTTAAGGAAGCAAACAAATGCCCAATTCTTATCTAAACCCCAATTCTTATTTAAACAGAAGACATTTCATCCATGCTCTAGCAGCCGGCACCTTTACTGCGACCCTCCCCTACCCACTAAACGCACAACCACAATCATCTATTTTAAAGAAAATCATTCCCTCATCTGGCGAAAAAATACCAGCCTTAGGCATCGGCTCCTGGATCAACTTTAATGTTGGCAGAGATCCAGCATTGCGGCAAAGCCGAACAAAAGTTTTAAAGGCTTTTTTTGAAGGTGGCGGCGCCATGGTGGATTCGTCCCCTATGTATGGCTCCTCAGAAGAAGTCATCGGCCATATGCTCAAAGAACTCGGATATCCCAAAAAACTATTCGGGGCCACCAAAGTCTGGACTAACTTTGAAGACCAGGGCCTTGCACAAATAAAACAATCCATGAAATTATGGGGTGTTAAAAAGTTTGAGCTATTGCAGGTTCATAACCTGGTCGCCTGGCAATCCCATTTAAAACTGCTTCAAACACTCAAAAAAGAAGGCCTGGTTCGTTATATCGGCATCACAACAAGTCACGGTCGAAGGCATGATGATTTTCTAGAAATTATGAAATCCGAACCTCTTGATTTTGTTCAACTTACTTATAATATTGAGAACCGAGCAGTAGAAGAAAAATTACTCCCCTTCGCTAAAGACAAAGGCATCGCCGTTATAGCCAACCGTCCCTTTTCTAGAGGACACCTGATAGATCGTTACAGCTCCCATCCTCTACCCCGTTTAGCCAAAGAAATTAACTGTACCAACTGGCCGCAATTTCTCTTAAAATTCATCATTAGTCATCCAGCCATAACGGTCGCCATTCCAGCAACAAGCCAGGTTGAACATGTAAAAGAAAATCTATCAGCTGGTTTCGGGCCTATGCCAGATATGAAAATGAGAGCAGAAATGGCAGCTTACTGTGCATCATTATAATCAAAACCTAAAACACCTGTCACAAAACTAAGGGATGATATGACGATCGCAAGCTACCAACTCGACGATCTCTTGCTATTTTCTCCTGAAGTGTATTTTAGCTCAATAGCTTTTTACAATCAGAGCATTTGGCCGCTACCACTTTTAGCCATTGCTATATCTTTATTGTTTTTCTGGCTAACGCTGAAACTTCATCACAAAAAATCCAACACAGCCGTGTTTATTCTAGTCCTTGGCTGGGCTTGGTGCGGCGCTATCTATCATTTAAAATTTTATCAGCAGATTAATTGGATGGCTTATTATTATGGATGGGTATTTATCGCGCAATCCGTTTTGATGATGGGATGGTTATTGAAAACGTGGTTGATAAAGCCTAAGCAAGAAAGAGCTTTTCAATCAGAAGTTCAAATAGTTCTATATTCAAAATGGCAACAAACCATAGGAAAGATCTTCATCGGGCTCAGCGTTTTCGCTCTTCCCTTGGTTGGATTTATCGATGGTCCAAACATCAAAGCAAGCCTAATCTTAGGCCTTTCACCAGCCCCAACCCTGCTTGCAACATTTGGCTTAAAGTTAATCTCATCAAAAACACCTTGGGGACTATTGATCATCCCTGTTAGCTTTTCAATTATTGGGCTACTAACATCCCACACGATAGGATCAGTACAGGTTATAGCTTATCTTTTATGCCTCATAAGCGCATTTATGATCATAGGAAACTGGATTACAACCAATAGAGCAAGGACTTGATAGAACTCAATTGCTTCTATTATCTACCTTGAGATCCACTTACTTATCTATGTTTTCTTCAATATTTTCTTCAACGTCTTCTTCCAATGGCACTTCATCATCCATCAAAGTTTCTAGCTTTTGCGATGAAGGTACCTCAAAATCAGTCGGCAAAGCACCATCCAAAAGTCCCGCCCCTTTTAACTCACTCAAGCCAGGCAAATCATCAACCGCACTTAGTCCAAATTGATCAAGAAATAAATCTGTCGTCCCATACGTAATGGGCCGCCCCGGAGCGCGCCTGCGACCACGCATTTTAATCCAACCAGTCTCGAGTAAAACATCAAGGGTTCCACTAGAGGTCTGAACGCCGCGAACATCCTCAATCTCAGCTCTTGTCACTGGCTGATGATAAGCAATGATTGCCAAAGTCTCCTGAGCTACCTTAGAGAGCTTCTTTTGCACCACTTTATATTTGGTCAAAAATGGAGCCAAATCCGTTGCCGTTCGAAATGTCCATTTGCCATCTAGAGAAACAAGCTGAATGCCTCGATTAGAATAGTCGGTTTTTAATTGTTCAAGCAAAGCTTCTACATCAGCCCTCTCATCCAACTCTTCACTCAAAGCCTTTATGCTTAAAGGCTCGGGCGAGGCAAAAATCAAAGCTTCTAAAATTCGCAAATCATCAAGACTCTCATGATCTAGTTGGTCATGTTCTAGACGGTCGAGATGCAAAGCTTGTTCATTATTCTGTTCAACAGGCACATCACTCATCAGAACTCTCCTCAACATGCGGCGCTGATTTAACATAAAGTGGTTGAAAAGGGCCTGATTGCTTAATCTCAATTACGCCATCACGCGCCATTTCCAAAGTCGCACCAAACGTACTGGCAACAGTTGTTTTCATTGGGACCTCAGCCCCCATAAACGAAGCTATAAGTTCATTAATAGGTGCCCACTCAATCGACATACCAAGCAATGAACTCAAACGGTTCCTAGCCTTTTTAATAGACCACACTTGTCGCCTTTTTACTTTATACCCTTGAACAACTTGGCGTTGTTGTTGAGCTGAATAAGCCTTTAACAAATCAAAGAGCTCAGCTTTATATTCAATTTTGGAGACCGTATTTCTACCAAGCGGAGCAACTACGGCAAAAAATTCTTGCCCCAGTTGCGGTCGGGCCATCAACTCATTTCCCTTGGCTCTCATTGCTTCCAAACGTTTTAAGCGAAAAGCCAGTTGCGCCGCCAGCTGATCACCACTCGGACTTTCCTCTTCGGCTTCTTCACTAGGCAAGATCAATTTAGATTTTAAAAACACCAACCAAGCCGCCATCACCAAATAATCAGCAGCGATTTCTAATCTGTGCTTTTTCAAATCATTGATATACTCAATATATTGAGTGGCAAGGTCAGCAATTGAAATCTGAGAAATATCGAGTTTTTTTTCTCGAGCTAACGCAAGCAATAAATCTAGCGGCCCCTCAAATCCATCCAGCTCAACAAGCAAGCGGTCATCAGCACACAACTCATCAGACTGAGAAGATGCATCCTGTTCCCATTGATCATTCTGTGGCTCTGGTAAATTTCGGGGCAAATAAAACTCCAAACTTATTTCTTTTTTTAAGACGGATTATATAATTGACACTAAGAACAAGCACACCAATCTTCAGCTAAAAATTCAAGTGCAAGTGTCTCATCCACCTCTTCAGCAGAAGAAACAATACCAAATGAAGCTTCAAAACGTTCCAGGCTACGCCCCTCCAAGGTCGGGCTATTTTCAGCAACCTGCTCCATTTCATCAAACTTGCCATTGCAATGCAAAGCACCATCACACCCAGCTGTAAGCACGGCTTTCGTCCGCTCTCCTATCGTGCCATCCAAGGCCTCCATAGAAACATCATCACACATCAAAAAACCATCAAAGCCAATTTCGCCGCGGATAATATCTTTAATAGAACTTGCAGACGTACTAACCGGCTGTGCTTTATCAATCGCTGAATAAACAACATGAGCTGTCATCGCTACGGGCAACCGATTGAGCTGCCTAAAAGGTTCAAAGTCAACCGCGCTTAACACCTCATGTGAAGCATCAATCCGAGGTAACGCCAAATGACTATCTGCATCAGCACGCCCATGTCCGGGGATGTGTTTCATAACTGGCAATGAGCCAGCTGCCAAATGACCTTCCGCCTGTAGACGGCCTAATTTTACAATTAATTCAACCTCTAACCCAAAGCTACGATCGCCAATGATATCATGAGCATCGACTTGCGCTGCATCAAGGCAAGGCGCACAATTCATGTTGATCCCAAGATCTAATAAACGCTTACCCATAAGTTTGCCAATTTCAAAAACAGCCAATTCTGCCTTAGTTGGGTCTTTCTTATAAAGCTCAGTATAACGCCGCGCCGCTGGAAGGTTTGGAAACAAAGGAGGTCGCAATCTTTGAACGCGCCCCCCTTCCTGGTCAATCAGCACCCAAAACTCTTCCGAGCCGACTGCGTCTCTAACATCACCAATCAAACGCTTTATCTGCTCTTCACTTTCTATATTTCTGGCAAATAGAATGAGACCAAGCGGACGGGCTTTGCTAAAAAAATCTTTCTCATGCTCAAGTAAAGAAAGCCCTTCAACTCCAGAAATAAACGCAGCTCTTTTCATAAAAAACGATCCCTCAAAATCAAACCAGCCTTAACAAGTC
>CAXIDO010000103.1:0-7246 GCA_964022745.1 uncultured Methyloligella sp.
AAGAACTTCGCTTTTCGTCGATAAACTTAAAGCTATTTGTTGGCAATAGAGGTCATCAAAAGAAATCACGGCCAAATTTTCAGCTTCCAAATTGTCAAAAATTTTAGCTTTTACCTCAGCATAATGTTCAACCGTTCCATGACGGTCGATGTGATCCGGTGAAATATTTAACAACCCTGCAGCTGTCGGGCAAAGGGAGGGTGTGAGGTCAATCTGGTAGGAAGAAAGTTCAAGGACATAAATCTTGCCGTCTTCTGTTTCTGATGAGGCAAAATCTGGCATGTCCAACACACCAAGCCCAATATTCCCCCCCATCACAGCTATTTCACCGGCTTCTTTTAATATGTGAGTGGTCAACGCTGTGGTTGTTGTCCACCACGATGTAGAAATTCTTCAAAGAATAACTCCGTATCCCCAATAATCGGGAGTTCAGCAGCTTGTGCTTTTTTAACTGTCCAGTGTGGCTCAGGATGAGTGAGCGGCACACCTGGCGAGAGCAGCAAGGCATCAAATGAAGACCAGTTAGCCTCATTCAGATCAACAACATCATACCCAGCTTCTGATGCAGCAGCACACCGACTTTGGTTCTCATCCCAAACAACAACATTTGCACCGCCTGCTTTTAAAGCCGCCGCAGCACTTAAGCCAGTAATACCAAGCCCAAATAAGGCAACGGTTTTATCTTTATAAACAGAAATGGGGATCATAGCGCCGACACCTAAATTAGATTTCAATCATTTAAACGCATATAACATAAACAAAAAAAGCGAGTAATGTCTCACCTCTTACATTACTCGCTCACTAATTTTCTATCACTTTAACGCAATTTCAAAGTACTCAAACCAATTAGCGCCAACACAACAGCGATGATCCAAAACCGAACAACAATGGTCGGCTCAGCCCACCCCTTTTGTTCATAGTGATGATGGAGCGGCGCCATTCGAAACACTCTCTTACCCGTCAGCTTAAAAGACGCCACCTGAACAATCACAGAAACAGCTTCAAGCACAAATAAACCACCAACTATACCAAGCACCAACTCGTGCTTCACGGCAACGGCTATTGCCCCAAGCGCACCACCTAAAGCGAGCGAGCCTGTGTCACCCATAAATATCATCGCAGGCGGAGCATTAAACCATAAAAACCCAAGTCCAGACCCCACAAGAGCCCCGCATAAAACCATCAACTCACTGGTTCCTGGTACAAAATGAATCTGCAAATAATCAGCAAATGTCGCATGCCCAACCAAATAAGCAATCACACCAAACGTAGCAGACGCAATCATCACCGGCACAATCGCCAAGCCATCAAGACCATCCGTTAAATTCACAGCATTACCAGCACCGGCAATCACTAAAGCTCCAAAACATATAAAGAAAACAGACCCAAAATTGATCATAATATCTTTAAAAAACGGCACTGTAATCGCTGTTGAAAAAGGCTCCTTGCCAAAAGACATAAAGATAGCACAAGCAATGGCCGCAACAATCAATTCAAGCCCTAATCTTATGCGTCCAGAAAACCCAGCCGTTGTGCGTTTAGCAACTTTCAAATAATCATCATACCCACCGATGAGACCGTAAGACAGCGTAACAAACAAAATCACCCAGACATAAGGATTGCGCAAGTTACCCCACAAAACCGTAGAAACAAAAACCGCCGCCAAAATCATCAAACCGCCCATAGTCGGCGTGCCTTGTTTTTCTAAAATGTGCCGTTGAGGACCATCTTCACGAATAGGCTGGCCTTTTCCCTGACGTACACGCAAATTTTTGATTAAAGCTGGCCCAAACAAAAACACAAACAACAGCGCCGTCATAATGGCCCCGCCCGTACGGAAGGTAATGTAACGAAAAACGTTAAACGCGCCAAACTGGTCAGAAAAGCCCACCAACTCATGTAACATCGAATAGTTCCCTCATATATTGAGTGTTTTACGGTTTTTATTTATATTTTTCACATAATGCAGTCACGATAGAACCCATATCACTCCCAAGCGATCCTTTTATCATAACAACATCACCAGATTGCAAGCTTTCTTCTATAGGCTTGATAAGGTCCTTAGAATTTAAAGCAAATGCCCCTTTTTTATCTTGCGGTAACTCATTAAACATATGTGACATCATTTCACCAGAGGCAAACACTAAATCCACATCTAGCGATGCGATTAAAGGGGCAATCTCACGATGGTAATAAACAGAATGCGCCCCAAGCTCTAACATATCCCCTAAAACTGCAATACGGCGGCAATATGTAATATCTTTCAAAGCGCTAAGATTTTTTAGTGCAATGTCCATTGAAGGTGGGTTCGCATTATAACTTTCATCAATAAGTAAAACTTTTGAAGAAACATCACTTTCTAAATGTAACTGATGACGAACACCCCGTCCTGGCGGCGCAATCAATTCTGACAAAACAGAAGCTGCCTGTAGCACATCACAACCAGCCAACTTCAAACACCCAAGTGCCCCTAAAAAATTAAGTGCAATATGCTCTCCCGGGATAGAAATTGAAAAATCAATAACCTCTCCAAAACAATCTGTCTGAACAACACTTCGCTCAGCCCCAAACTCACCAGACATTAAATGAACATCCACACCAGACGCTTTACCAAAGCTATAAACATTCTGAACTCTTGCCTCTAGAGCTGCCTGTTTCAAACGATCAAAATGTCGATTGTCAGCGGGGAGAAGACAAGCCCCACCATCCATCAGTCCATCAAAAATTTCAGCCTTTGCATCAGCAATTTCTTCTTCATTCGCAAAATGCCCAATATGAGCAGGCGCAACTGTCGTGATCAAAGCAACATGGGGTTGAATAAGCTTTGAAAGCGGTGAAATTTCTCCCGCGTGGTTCATGCCAACTTCAAAAATGCCATATTCACAATCTCTTGGCATTCGCGCTAATGTGAGAGGAACGCCCCAATGATTATTGAAAGACTTAACGGAAGCATGCGTGCGGCCAAATTTTTCAAACATCACGCGAAGCGCTTCTTTCGTTCCCGTCTTACCCGCGCTCCCAGTTACTGCAATTATTTTACCCGAACACCGCTTGCGCGAAGCCATACCCAAATCTTGCAGCGCTTTAAATGTATCTTCAACACGAATAAGAATGCCACCGGAACTATCTGAACCATCAGCCGCTTCAGAGCCATCTAATTCAAAATCTTTAGAGACCAAACAAGCCTTAGCCCCCGCCTGAAAAGCTGAGCGAACAAAAGCATGCCCATCCTGACTAACCCCTTGAATAGCAATATAAAGAGCATCTTCTTCAAGTGTCCGGCTATCAATTGAAACGCTACTGATACCACTAGCTTCTACACCCTGAACATCACTTCCAAGGACTTCAACTTGCCCCTTTACGGCCTCGGCAATCTCACCGACTGTCCATAAATAATCCATGCACTTACCACCCAATCCCTGTATGCCCAAATCAGTTGTTTTCCAAAGCCGTTTCAACTGCCTCATGGTCAGAAAAAGGAAGAATTTCCGAGCCAACAATTTGCCCTGTCTCATGTCCTTTGCCAGCAACCAGCAAAATATCGCCTGAGCTTAATCCATCAACAGCTGTTTGAATGGCCAACGCCCGATCACCTATTTCTTGAGCGCCTTTTGCTGCCGCCATAATCTCAGATCGAATAACAGACGGGTCTTCACCCCGAGGGTTATCATCCGTCACATAAACACAGTCAGCAAGACGACTTGCTATTTCCCCCATCATAGGTCGCTTGCCTTTGTCACGATCCCCGCCACAACCAAAGACAACATGAAGCCGGCCTTGCTTATAAGGCAAAAGAGCTTTAATGGCTGTCTCCAGCGCATCTGGTGTATGGGCATAATCTATAAAAACAGGTGCTCTTTGGGACAGTTCCTTTCCAGTCTCTTTTATAAAGTCTTTGCTTCCAGCAAGCTCCAAACGCCCTTTAGGCCCTTTTAAAGTCTCTAACACTGGTAAAATCTCAAGAATTGAAACACCACCAGCCGCCACAAGAGCTGCAGCAACCAGCACATTACTGGCCTGAAAGTCACCAACAAGCGGCAGGTCAATTTCTGAAGTACCGCGATGATGTACCAACGTCAATTTTTGCGAAAATCCAGAAATTTCACTTTTTTTCAGGTTCAAATATCGCCCTTGGCGACCAATAGTCATCACATTAATGTGCCGCGCTTCGCAAACCTCAATCACCCGGCCTGCCCCTGGCGCATCAGCATCTATAACCGCAATACCGTTTTCACCAAGCAATTCAGAAAAGAGACGTTTCTTCTCATTAAAATAAGCCTCAAACGTCTCATGATAATCTAAATGATCACGCGTGATATTCGTAAAAGCAGCCGCTGTAAAATTCAAACCATCAAGCCGGCGCTGCGCCAGCCCATGACTAGAGGCCTCAAGAGCTAAATGATCAACCCCTTGTTCTGTCAATTCTTTTAAAGCCTTATGCAAAGTCACAGGGTCAGGAGTTGTATGATCTAACTTTTTAGAACCATGCTTGGAGACGACCCCTATAGTCCCGAGACTAGCGCCATCAATCCCAGTCTGCTCCCAGATTTGCCTCACAAAACTGGCAACAGAAGTTTTCCCATTTGTTCCAGTAACACCAACGATTAAATCTGGTTGCGGGGAATAAAATCGTGCAGAAAGCTCAGCCAAGCCAAGACGCGGGTCAACCTGCTGCAAGAGCGGTACACCCTCCGGCAACGAACCTTCATAATTTTCATGAGTTAAAATCGCGCCAGCACCTTGTGAAAGCGCCTGATCAATAAACTTAGCCCCATCAACAACAACACCAGGTAAAGCGGCAAACAGAAATCCATCCCTAACCTCACGGCTATCAGCTGTGATACCAGTAATCTCAACATCCGGCCCATCAAGTCCTTCAATTAGTTCAGATAATTTCATAAACGCTTGTCCGCCCTCTATTCTCATTTTTGCCAAAGCACGTCATCAAAAAGTAAATGCCAGTTTATAGATAGCGCGGATGCTTTGTGGGCATCTGAAGCGCAACTAAAAATGACATTATTTTGTACCTTTATGAGTAACATAAAGGTACAAAATAATGTGGATTTAGCACAAAGCATCAACGGAAAACAAGCTAACACCCTATGAGAAAAGCCAAAAAGAACCACTCCCTCATAAAAGCACGACTAAAAAAGTAGAAATTATGGTAAAAGACACTTGATAAGGAACAAATCAAACCAGTTGCTTATGCCAGCTGACACAACAATAGCTAGTAAACAACTAAAATCCCAAAAACGTTTGCAAGAAACGGCAAGAGGCAGAAAGTTAAATAGCCCCCAAGAAAAACGGCCTATACGAAGAAGGAGTGACACCACTTCGGCGTCAGGACATGGCGAAGCGCTTCGCGAAGCCCGGTGCAAGCGCCGCCCCTCGGAGGGCCCGCTGCTTTGCAGCGGAATTGCCCGTGAGAGAAAACAAACAAAAAACTACTTTTCTAAAGAAACTCTATTTAAAACCGGATAAAACGGCTTCATCTTGAACAAAGGCGCTAACCGAGAAATAATCCGCCCTGTTGTCGGCGCCGCATTCATACCAGCTACAGTCAGACCTTGTGCAGCCTTAGTGGCTTGCGGTTCATCCAGCATAACAAAAACAACATACTCAGGGCTCTCAGCCGGAAAAACAACAACTACACTCGTCAAAACTTTCGTTTTAGAATATTTGCCCTTCACAACCTTATTAGCCGTGCCGGTTTTCCCGCCAACCCGATAAGGCGCAACTTCAGCGCGTCGCGCCGTTCCATGACGGTCAGTAACATTTGCTCGTAATAATTTTCTGATTTTTTTTTTTTTTTTTACAGAGATAACACGCTCGCCAGTCAGTTTTGCCTCTCGCTCACTTCGCTTAAGGAAAGTCGGCTTCACGTAAATCCCACCATTGACCAAAGCCCCAACAGCCGAAACAAACTGCAAAGGCGCAATAGACAAACCATGTCCATAAGAAATAGTAGCTGAATGCACATCTCCCCAGCGCTTAACCGTTTGAGGGGAGCGCATCGCGCCAAGTTCAGTTTTCATCGGCTCAAGCAAATGAAGCTTGTTTAAAAAATCACGATGCGCTTCAGGTCCCATTTGCAATGCAAGTTTAGCCGTACCAATGTTAGATGAGCGAACGAATATATCCCTCACACTCAGCTCACCCTTAACACCATGATAATCATTAATCTTATGGGCACCAATTTTCAGAGGGCCAGTTACATCTAATTTTGTATCAAGCGTTGTCTTATTCGCCTCAAGTGCCATTGCCATGGTCACTGTTTTAAAAACAGAACCAAGTTCAAACAAACCACCCGAAATTCGATCAAATCGAGCTTTATCTTTTTGCAAACTAGGACGCTGCGGATCGAGATCAGGCAAAGAAGAAAGCGCCACCACTTCACCACTATGAACATTCATAACAACACCAGCAGCCGATTTGGCCTTATAAAGGCTCAAGGCCTTCTTAAGCTCTTGTTGTAAAATATAATTCGCACTGACATTTAAAGAGAGCTGCACTTCATCGATAGCCCCTTCACCAAAAACATTCGGATCTTCAACTCGGGCCTTATCAATAAATTTTTCAATGCCAGCCCGGCCCACATTATCAATATCAACATGCCCAAGCACATATCCACCAAGCGCACCTTTTGGATAAACACGCCGAATTTCAGGGGTCACATCAACACCCGGCAGCCCAAGATCAAAAACTTCTTGAGCACGCTTAGGATGCATGCCTCTCTTGATAAATACAAACTGCTTGTTTTTTGTGAGTTGACGTAGCAAATTCATCTCATCAAGCTCTGGTAGTGCTTTTTTAAGCTTTTTCACCACCAAAGCCGGCTCCATCAAACCTGATGGATTAGCATAAAGCGATGGCGCTTCAATATCTGTTGCAAGCAAACGACCTTCAGCATCAACAATATCCGGACGAGACTTTTGCACCCCAATAGGAGACGCCAAATGCATCTTTATATCAGTGGGGCGAAAAACAGCTAGAGACACTAAATTCCCAGCAATAAGCGAGAACAAACTAAACAACACAAAAATCAATAAAGAATGACGCAAATGAACTTCATTAAAAAAGCCAAGTCGCCCTCCATCTACAACAGCCTCATGAGAAAAATTTCTTCCTGTAAAATTAACGCGCATCAGAAACCTCCCCTTTGCCCTCATCAACAACGTAACCAATCAATCTCTCAATTTGTGAAAATTCTTCTTCGTCCACCAGACCTGGTTCATCATTACCAAGC
>CAXIDO010000104.1:0-7223 GCA_964022745.1 uncultured Methyloligella sp.
CAAATTAAAATGGAGTTATGTTTAAAGATTTTGTACTGCAGAAGAGCTTAAATCGAGCAAATTAAGCCCCCGCTTATGAGGTAATGAGTTAAAATTCGACATAATTGCTAAATATCTATGTAAAACCTGTTTTAAACTAGTAAGTGTCTAATTCTCACTTAAATAGAAATAGTTGATTTAGTGACAGAAATATCCAAAGCATGCGCTGTTAGCATTCATAATTATGAAATGTTAGACTGAGTTACGCTTGTTGATCTCGAACTTTTCTTACTTATTATTAGGAGTCTAATATCAGGTGATGTTACTCAACTTGATAATAATACTCACGGTACTGATCACAGCTCTCCTGCTTTGGTCACCAAGAGTTCATAGATCGATCACCTGGCGAGCAATGACCACCCCACTTGCATCTATCATTGGGAGTGGATTTCTAGTCCTTGGACCCATACTGGATTCCGAGTATGGCAAGTATGCACCTTTAGTAATGGCTTTATTGTGTATTGGCGCATACCTCTATGGCGCAGCCATTCGCTATAACATGTCTGCAATTGAAAACGGCACCAATCAAGCTCATGGATTTATTGCCAAGTTGGAAATTGCATCATCATGGTCACTTGGCTTCGCTTACATTGTATCTGTGGCCTACTACTTAAACCTATTTGGAGCGTTTGGCGTCAGCCTCACCACTGTTAGTGAACCATATTTAAGCAAGTTACTCACCTCAACCGTCTTCATTTTAATCTTGTTTGTCGGTTGGACGCGTGGTTTCAAGTCATTGGAACAAATGGAATATGTTTCAGTAACGGCAAAGTTAGCAATTATTGCGGGATTATTGGTTGGCTTGGCAGTTTATTTTTACGGTAGGGCAACAGATGGCGGGTTGATCTTTAATGCCCCAGAACAGACTGGTTGGTCTGCAATAACATTGGCATTTGGTCTTGTTGTCACAGTTCAGGGATTTGAAACGTCACGCTACCTCGGAGCTGACTATGATCTAAAAACCCGCATACGCTCCATGCAGTGGTCCCAGTGGGTCTCAACCGCTATCTATATGAGTTACATTCTATTGATGGCATATGTGTTCGAGAGAGGTGAACTCAAACTTACAGAAACAGCGATCGTGGACATGATGTCTGTTGTAGCACCTATCTTGCCGGTAATACTGGTCGCAGCAGCGTTAGCAGCGCAATTCAGTGCCGCAGTCGCTGACACAAGTGGCTCAGGAGGGTTGATGAAGGAACTGTCGGCCAATCGTTTAACACCTCCGATGGCTTATTTGCTCTTAACACTGGCTGGATTATTTCTGACATGGACAGCCAATGTGTTTGTAATAATCAACTATGCGTCACGTGCATTTGCTATATACTACTCTCTTCAAGCCTCAATAGCAGCAATAACAACTTGGAATTCAAAAGAGTACTGGCGAAGTCTTGGTTTTGCAGCGCTTACACTCATCGGGGTATTTATTGTTTTATTTGGACAAGCTGTGAATGCTTGACACATCGCTAATCAACCTGAACGACTGGTTGGGGTCATCAGAAGACAATTCAAACAACACAATAAATTAGCCGTTTTCCAACCAAGAGCGGACCTAATATTTACTCATTCATAAACAAAAAACCCCCACATAGGAACGGCTAGATAAGGGCAAGGTTAGTACAAGCATTACCCCAATATTACCCCCATGATTTTCATCATTTTTAGGAATTTCCGAACAGGTACGCGCGCCAGGGATTTCAAGTGTTGAAATTTATAACGGCAAGGTCGTTCAATAATTCCCCATTTACCCCAAGGTATTTTTGCAACAGCTGAATAAAATAATAATAAATATTTCTCTCCCTATATATATCAAATAAGCGACATCTGTATCCATAAGTATCTAAGCATATTTTGAGCTGAAATTTTTATCCCCTAATTAAAGCTACGTTCTCTTGCTACTTATCTTTAATTTGATGAATACTAATTCAAAGCGGCTTTATTGTTCTTTTTTAATCCGCACTGATAATCTGTGGAGAGGTTAACCAGCAGCGCAGATTATAACTCAATTACCAGTACTGCGGGGAAGTGAGAATATACTGGAACGGCACTGCGAAAGCCAAAAGCCGAAGTCTCGCAGGCAGGACACAAATTCTGTCTTTAAGTTGTTGGCAACTGATCAGCCAAATTGTGCTGCAAATTTTGCAGGGACTGATTAGGCCTGAAAGCGACGAAACGGCTCCGATGTTCAAAAGGATCCTTTTTAAACGCAATAAGGCAAGCGGCAATCCGGGTTTCTTTTTCTTAAAGAACCGGGGATTGTCCAGCTATGCCTTTAGCTCCAAAACTCTCCTAAGTTCAATAAACTTTAAAGAAAAAAAGAAGCGCAAACATCTAGGGCCTCCGGCAGGTTTAAGGTTTCAAGATCATAAAAAACATCAATTTTAAACTCAAAAAACAGTTAAAAAAATTTGAGCCTTTTTATTTTTGAATTTTAAAGCGGCCTCATTACAACAACCACTCCTCCGCATTCCACCCAGCGCCAAAATCTTCCAGCCCTAAAAACCCAAAAGACCAGCACCCCAAAAAGGCCCCAAATTTACCCGTACAAAGGGATACAAAATCAAATAAGAACATCAACGACTCTTAAAATGAGTTCAAAAGCGTTCATCGCCGATTTCATTAAAATAATAGGGAATGGATAAGCGGTAATAATCTTTAGCGCTTTAATAAGAACTTTAATACAAGTGTCTCTGGAACCCTAAAAAGGCTTCCCGTATTCGCGCAACGCCGCCAAGCTGATGCGCCGCATCACTCACCGCCTGATACTTAAGCTCTAACAAATGCGGAAGTTTTTCCTGGTCCAGCTCCTCAACACCCTCCAACACATATTGTGAGAGCACGAAGTAAATGAACGTTTGCAGTTTTTCATCATATTGCGAGAAGATTTGGTCTTTATGTGTTGCCGCCCGCTCCTTGCGAGATATAGGAGGAAGGTTAAAGGCTATATAGGCAAGCACATCATAAAGATCGCTTTTCTCCGCATCAATCATGCGCCCAATGCTGGCAAGCTGCTCACCGCCATAACCCTTTTCATTTAGCGCCTCCAGCAACGCTTTGCGCGTCTGTGGTTCACCCCAAAGCTTGCGCAACTCATCTTCACTTTGAAACAAAGCTGGCAGTTCCCCAAACAAACGCTGCACAAATTCAGCCGCTGACATTGGCTTGTGAAGCCTTTAACAGGAATTCATTTCGTTAATTGTAAATATGTGAATTTGAGACGACAAGGAAATATAAGAGCATCTCGACCCTTATTAATTATTCCCAAGATCCCCATAAAAACAAATACTATTAAATAACTTAATTACGATCAACAAATGATAGAAATTCTTCTATGATAAAAATTACGCTTTAATATTGATGAAGATCAGAAGAAATAGAGAACTTTACATATATTCAAATAAAGATGTGGATATTGCAATATTATATCCATTTACTTGCTCCTAATTGATTCTTTTGGCCTCAAAAATGTAGTATAATGATTGCAAGATATCTTATTGATATTATTAACATTATTTGCGAATAACAAAAAACAGTCTCATTGCAAATAATCAAAAGCGGCAAAATTTAAAAGGATTGTGTTTATGGAAATACCAAAATCAAAAATAGAAAAAAGCATCTACTTCACTATGGATGATCTAAAATCTCGATATCGCATTATCAATGGCGCAACTATATACAAATGGATTAAAGAGCGTGATTTTCCAAAGCAAATCAAAATTGGCGGTAAAGCCCTATGGAGTCGGAATGAGATTGAGCTTTATGATGAAAAACAAATGGCGAAGAGATAATGAAAATTCGATCATATAATCGTTTTTTCTGCACTAACTGAACCGGAGGCGAACCGCAAACAATTACTGCTGATTACACAACAAATCAGATTTATTCAAATAATTGATTTATAAGGAAAGAGTGGTGAGCCCTGAAGGATTCGAACCTTCGACCTACTGATTAAAAGTCAGTTGCTCTACCAACTGAGCTAAGGGCCCCCAAATAAAAACATCCAAACCAGATCGTTTGCCTAAAGTCTTGCAAAGTGTTTGGATGACGTATTCGCAAATCATTTGAGAAGCGCTGAAAATAGGGAAACATCCCTCACTCGTCAAGAGCTTATTTTCACTATTTCAACGATAATTCCCTCATTTTTATCTAATAATGTTACAACACACAAATTATACTCAAAATCACTGTTAATTCATTGGCTTCAAGAGTAAAAAACTTATTAAGATCAACAAGAACAACCTAAAATCAGACCTTTTTTCACAAAAGTGACCATAAAATGAATCACCGCTCAGCCATTGGCCTCATGTGCCTAGCTGTCTTATGCTTTTCTGTACTTGATAGCTCTGCCAAATATCTAGGCGAATTCTCAGCAATTCACGTGGTCCAAATCCTGTGGATCCGATTCATAACCCACAATCTCTTTTTAGTGGCGATTTATAAACCAAAACCCTATCTCAAAGCCTTCAAGGCAAATGCTCCAAAGGCACAAATCATTAGAACAATTTCGATGGTTGGGGCCACAGCCTTTAACTTCATGGCACTTAAACACCTCCAGCTAGACCAAACAATTGCGATCTTCTTCTTAAGCCCCCTGCTTATCGCCATGCTATCAGGCCCTATTTTAGGCGAGCATTTAAAACCACATCAGCTCTATGCGGTTTTATTTGGCTTTTTAGGTGTATTAATTGTTATGCGCCCTGGCTTTGGAGGCATCCATTGGGCGGTGATACTATCCCTACTCTCAACTCTATCGGTCTCAATCTATAATGTATTGACGAGATACACGGCTCACTATGATAACAACGCCACCAATCAGATTATGGCACCAATCGGCGGAGCTATACTCCTTACGCCGCTTGTTTTCTTCTATTGGCAAACACCTAACGACATTTTCACTTGGGTGCTATTAATCTCACTTGGTGTCTCAGGCGGTCTCGGGCATTGGCTGATGATCACAGCCCACAGATACGCACCAGCCCCCTTACTCGCGCCCTTTATCTACACGGGCATCATAACCATGCCACTCATAGGGTACTTTGTATTTGATGATGTCATTACCTGGTGGACATTTTCTGGTGCCATGTGTGTCATCGCCTCAGGCCTCTACCTCTGGTATCAAGAGCACCAGAGATCAGACACAAGCTAGATCAAACATAAAAAACTAGCACATATTTATTACTTAGAGGCCTGGTAACGTGCGCGAAACTCCGCTGCAAACTCAGCAAAACGATCTTCTTCAATCGCCAAACGCATAGTCGCCATCAGCTCTTGATAAAAATGAATGTTCGCCCAGCTCACAAGCATAGAGGCTAGTAACTCACCAGAGCGAACAAGATGGTGCAAATAGGCTTTGCTATAATCTCTCATGGCCGAACAAGAACTATGCTCATCAAGTGGGGCTGGATCATCTTTAAACTGCGCATTTTTCAAATTCACCTTGCCATCAAACGTAAAAGCCTGACCATGCCGGCCAGAACGTGTCGGCATCACACAATCAAACATATCAACACCTCGCTCAACAGCGCCCACCAAATCAAGAGGCGTTCCAACCCCCATCAAATATCTCGGCTTATCATTCGGCAAATGCGGCATTGTAAAATCAAGCGTATCAAACATCGCCTGCTGCCCTTCGCCAACAGCAAGCCCACCAACCGCATAACCAGGAAATTCAATTTCTCTCAAAGCCTCAGCAGAGCAAATACGTAAGTGCTCATAAACCCCGCCCTGAACAATCCCAAATATAGCCTGACCATCTGCGCTATATTTTGCAAAGGCATCTTTCGAGCGCTTTGCCCAGCGCATGGATAATTCCATCGATGTCTCTGCTTGTTTTTCTGTGGCTGGAAATGGTGTGCATTCATCAAATGCCATCTGAATGTCAGATCCAAGCAAAGCTTGTATCTCCATTGATCGCTCAGGTGTCAGGTTATAAGACGACCCATCAATGTGAGACTGGAACTTCACACCCTCTTCAGTAATCTTTCTAAGCTTTGAAAGAGACATCACCTGAAAGCCACCACTATCCGTAAGAATAGGCTTATCCCAGTTCATAAATTTATGAAGGCCGCCCAAAGACGCAACACGCTCGGCACCAGGGCGCAACATCAAATGGTACGTGTTACCAAGCAGAATATCCGCCCCTGTTTCTCGAACAGTTTCCGGCAACATCCCCTTAACTGTAGCGGCTGTTCCAACTGGCATAAAGGCTGGCGTTTGAATAGTTCCCTTCGGTGTTGAAATTTCACCCCGGCGCGCCAATCCAGATGTCGCAGATACCTTATAAGTAAAATGATCAACCATTATGCAACCCTTCTAACAAACACCCATCACCGTATGAATAAAATCGATAGTCCCGCTCAACAGCTGCTTTATAAGCGGCCTGCATCACATCAAGACCAGAAAACGCAGCAACTAACATAAACAATGTTGATTTGGGTAAATGAAAATTCGTAATCAATCGATCAACCACATTGAATTTATAGCCTGGCGTAATGAAAATATCCGTATCACCGCTCCATGGCCTGATAGAACCCGTCTCACGCGCAGCACTTTCCAACAAGCGCAAAGATGTCGTCCCGACAGCACAAACACGTCCGCCTTGTGCTTTTGCGGCCTTAATAACCTCAACAGTCTCAGCACTCACATGCCCCCACTCCGCATGCATTTTATGGGATTTTATATCATCCACCTTCACTGGGAGAAACGTGCCAGCCCCCACATGCAAAGTAACAAATTGCAACTGAGCACCAATGTCTTTCAATGCTGCTAAAAGTTCATCCGTAAAATGCAGACCAGCCGTTGGCGCCGCAACAGAGCCATCATGAGACGCATACACAGTTTGATATGTTTCTTTATCAATTGATCCTGCAGCCCGCTTCGAAGCAATATAGGGAGGCAAAGGCATTTCCCCAACAAGCTTGAGAGCTTCATCAAGATGAACCCCAGACACATCAAACTTTACTAAAATCTCACCACCGCCTGGTGTATCGGTAATCGTAGCCTCAAGCTGCCCCTCAAAACACGGCTGACTACTTCCCTCATGATCATCAAAGCGTAGCCTATCACCAACCTTCATTCGTTTGGCCGGTTTCGCAAATGCAAACCACTCATTATCTGAAACACGTTTGTGCAAATTAAGTTGCACCTGCGCCTCAGCCTCTCCGCGCAACCTCTTCCCCTTCAAC